>CAITYE010000019.1 GCA_903896535.1 uncultured Paracraurococcus sp. | reverse complement strand
CGTCACGGTCCGCCGATGGGTGCGGAAGCGCTGGCCAGGGGCCAATTGCTGCCAGGTGAAGCCGCGGCCGAGAAGAGGCGGGTTGGACATGGGTGGAACCTCCGGCGACAGGTTCCCCGCGCCGCGTCCGGCGCGCAATGCGTGGCTGTTGATGCGGTGCAGCAAACCGCGCCCAAGCCGATCATGCCCCGGCGCTTTTCCGCCCCGGCGGGCTGCACCACCGCCGCGGCGTGACGCTGCCGCAGAACTCTCATGTCCAGAGCCGGACATCTGGTCAGACGGCCTTCTCCGAACGGATACGGGTCTAGAATTCCTTGTTGCGCACCGTCTTACCAATCGTGGGGACGATCGCGTTTATCAGGATCGAGATCAGCATCGGCTCCTCCGCCGCTGGCGAGCGGGCGCAGGACACTTCGGCGTTCCAGATCACCCGCCCGGTGAGCAGTTCGCGCAACTGCAAGAGGCCTTCAATCCGCGCGGTATCGGCCGGCAGCGGCACGGTTTCGCGATCTAGCTTCGGCATGCCAGGCAGGGCGATGATCTCACCCAACTCCCGTCCGAGGGGATCATCACGGGTGAGGGCGCGATCCGTCTTGCGCGGCGCCGCCCCGATCACGGGACGGGCGATATTGCCCTGCCACACGAGAAGATGCGTGGGGGGGACGCCCATGATGAACTCGCTGCGGCGCAGCGCGGCGAATAGCGCGCGGCGGAAATCGACTTCGATCTCGCGATCCCCGGGCGCCTTCACCGCGAGGAGCATTGTGACTTTTTCGGGCATCTCGCCGCTCATCCGCGCCGAGATACGGCCGGGGCAGACCATGTTCTGCGCCTGCGCCGCCGGGGCTGCGAGAAGCGCGCAGAGGCCGAGGAGCATGGAGAAAAGGCGCATATGGTCAACCTTCATCGGGGATCCGCAGCAGGGTGCCGCAGGCCTTGCAGTGGACGGCATCAGGTTCGTGGCGCTGCAGGTTGCAACTGGGGCAGGGGAAGCGAACCTTCAATGGCTGCACCAGCGTTTGTGCAAGGCGAAGGAACAGCGTGATGCCAGAAAGCATGATGAAGACCGACAGCAGCCGGCCATCAGGGCCGATGAGGACGACATCCCCGAACCCGGTCGTGGTCAATGCGGCAACGGTGAAATAGAGCGCATCGATGTAGTTGTTGATGGCCGAGTTCTGCCGGTGCTGGCTCTCGTAGACGACGCCGCTCATCACAAACAGGAAGACGGCGAGTTCGAGCGCCGCGCGCACCGCATCCTCTCGTCCGGTGATGACGCCACGGCGGCCATAGAGCGAGGGCAGCAGCCGGAGGACGTCGAGCAGGCGCAGGAAGCGCAGCCCACGGAGAAAGGCAAAGGCGCCTTGCAAGAGTGGCGCGAAGACCAGGGAGAGGATCGCCGCCAGATCGACCAGCGCGCTCGGGGAGAGGAGGCTGCGCCAGGGTCGGCGCGCAACGGCCATGCGGATCAGGAACTCGCTGAGCAGGACGAGGCCGAGCAGCATATCGAGGCGGAATACCCCGGGATCGTCGTCGAAGAACGAGGCGGCGACGATCCAGCCCAGGCTGAGGACTTCAAGCAGCAGGAGCGCGCAGCGAAAAAACCGCGCACCGGGTCCCACGCCCAGGTAAAGGCGGCGCACCCGGACCCGCCAGCCGGAGATGCTCCCCGGCGGCGGTGGCGCGCCCTTAGAGCCCGCCACCCTTGCGGCCCGCCATGGCGCCCAGGCGAAGGCGCAGCGCGTTCAACTTGATGAAGCCCTGCGCGTCGAACTGGTCGTAGGCGCCCTGATCGTCCTCGAAGGTAACGTGCTTCATCGAATAGAGGCTGTGCGGGCTGCGCCGGCCGGTGACGATGACATTGCCCTTATAGAGGGTGAGCCGCACCTCGCCGGTCACGCTCGCCTGGCTGGCGTCGGCCATCGCCTGGATCATCCGTCGCTCCGGGCTGAACCAGAACCCGTTATACACCAGCTCCGCGTACCGGGGCATGAGCTCATCCTTCAGATGTGCTGCCTCGCGGTCGAGCGTGATGCTCTCGATCGCCCGGTGCGCTTGGTACAGGATCGTGCCGCCCGGCGTCTCGTAGCAACCGCGCGATTTCATCCCGACGAAGCGGTTCTCGACCAGATCGAGGCGACCGATGCCGTTGGTGCGGCCGAGCGCGTTCAACTCCGTCAGCAGGGTGGCGGGGGAGAGGTGGCGGCCATCGATTGAGACCGCGTCGCCCTGCTCAAAGCCGATGACGATCTCGGTCGGGCGGTCGGGCGCGGCCATGGGGGAGATGGTCCGCTGCCAGACCATTTCATCCGGGGCGTCCCAGGGCTCCTCCAGGATTTTTCCCTCGCTGCTCGAATGCAGCAGATTGGCATCGACGCTGAAGGGCGCCTCGCCACGCTTGTCCTTGGCGATCGGGATCTGGTTCGTCTCGGCGAATTCCAGCAGCTTGGTGCGGCTGGTGAGGTCCCATTCCCGCCACGGGGCGATCACCTTCACCTCCGGCTTCAGGGCATAGTAGCCGATCTCGAACCGGACCTGGTCGTTGCCCTTGCCGGTCGCCCCATGGGACACGGCATCGGCGCCGACCTGTTCGGCGATCTCGATCTGCCGCTTGGCGATCAGCGGCCGCGCGATCGAGGTGCCGAGCAGGTATTGTCCCTCATACAAGGCGTTCATGCGGAACATCGGGAAGACGAAATCGCGGATGAATTCCTCCCGCAGGTCATCGACGAAGATGTTTTCCGGCTTAATGCCCAACAGCAGTGCTTTGTCCCGCGCCGGGCCAAGCTCCTCACCCTGGCCGAGATCGGCGGTGAAGGTGACGACCTCGCAGCCATACGTGGTCTGCAGCCATTTCAGGATGACGCTGGTATCGAGGCCGCCGGAATAGGCGAGCACGACCTTCTTCACATCCTTCACGCGCATGGCGGTATTCCTCTGCTGGCCAACGCCGGGCGGCCTGACCCCGGGCCGCGTCCTGCCGCGTCAGCGCCGCGCCGGCAAGAGGGGGCGGGGCTGGAGGCGGGGGAGGAGAAACCGATCCTTCACTCCCGGACGCCCATAAAGCCGCTATGGACGCTGAAGATACAGTCGCCAAGCTCATGCGTTACAGCGCGGGTCATTATAGACCCGTGACCTTCCTGGAACGCGGCATTACGCTCGGCTTCACCACCCCGGCGCTGCTCGGCGCCCGAATCCGGCCTGCGGAAAGACGCGGGATGGAGCTGGTGCTGCACAACCCGGCTGGGGTTGAGGGCTATTACATCCTGCCCTGGGGCGCGCTGCCCGATATCTGCGCGCCGACCATGCATGATCGGGCGCTCTGGGCCCGGGTCGCCGCATTGTCGATGCTGACCCCGGCGAGTGTCCGCCAGGCGATGCGCGAGGTGGCGCTGGAGGGCCATGCTGGCCGGGCGGCGAGCCATGCTGCGCGGCAGGTGCTGGAGCGACAGCGCAATGCCCGGAGCCTGACCCAGTACGGCCTGCTGCTGGAATTGGTTCGGCAGGGCGAAGTGCAGGATGGCAGCCGGCCGCCGCCGGAGCGCGACGACCCCGTGTCAGTCCAGCGCCGAGCCCGGGCTGTATTGCTGGCTCGGCGCCGGGTTGGCGGCATGACGCCCGCCCTCGCCTTCGAGACTCTCTCCGAAATCGCCTCGGCCTTCGAGCCGTCCGGCCTGCGGGGCGACCCGACCGGGGCGCGTCTGCAGAAATTGGTGAACGAGATCGCCACGCTGACCCAAGCCCTGGCAGACTGGGGCGCCGATGGCGCCTCGATGGAGCGGCTCTGCTCCCGCCTCCTGGCTGAAAGCGCCGCGCTCAGCCTGCGCTGCGCGCGGATCACGCTCGGCGAAACGCATTCCCTGCTCGATGATGTCTGGGGCCTGATCCTGCGTTGGCACCAGGACCCGGGGGCGATCCGCCAGATCTGCGTCCGTACCGAATGGCTGGTGGATGGCTGGGACGTGATCTGCGGCCTCTGGGGCAATGCCTCGCCCGAGGAGCGCGACACGGTGGTAAAGGACATGGCGAATATCGTCCCGGTCCTGCCAGCCGAATCCCATACCTGGCTGGGCTTTGAAGCCGATGGCGCGATGGATACCCGACACCAGGGTCTGCGTCGCTGGCGGCGCTCCGTGCAGGCCAACCAGGACTGGACCACCGGCCGGTTGCTTGAGGCGACCGCGCGCAACGAAAACTTGAGGGAGCATTGCGCATGATCCGCCCCGGCAAGGAGGTGCGCCAGCTCGCACAGGTCGCACATACCGCCGATGATGAGGCGTTGCTCCGCCTGGTCGGGCTACTCGATGAGCTTGATGTGCGGGGCCACCTGGACAGCGTTCTGGCGCCGGCCCGAAATCGGCTGCGTTGGTTGCGCCCGGCGCGCCGGCTCCGCTTCGCCAGGCTGCTTTTCCTGCTGCTCGACGGCGCGGTGGTCGATGCCGCCGAATGGCGCCGCGGGACGCCGACCTTGCCGCGCACGGTTCTGCTGCCGCTGGTTGGCGCGCTGCTCGGTGCGCTGGGCGAGCCGGGCAAGGCGTTCGCCGCGGGCTGTTCCCGCCACAAGAGCGACGATCTCGAAGCGATCGCCAAGCTGGGGGGGACGATCTGGCCCCAGGCAGCCGCGCTGCTCCCGGCAACCCCGCCCGCTGGCTGGTCCGAGAGCGGCCTTGGCGCCGCTGATTATACTGAGATCGTGGCCCTGTGCCGCGCGGTTTGGCAGGCGGGGCCGGCCATCTGGCCGGCAATCGCCGCGGCCGAGGCTGGCCCGCCAGAAGATCTGGTGCGCGCGGCACTCGCTGCCGTTGTGCCGGGTGGCCCGGCGGCGGTGGCCGCCACCCTGTCGACCTTGCTGCTCCGGGCAAGCGCCCCGGGCGCGGTTGCCGAAATCGCCGCGAGTGTCGCGCCAGCCGGTCGTGCGGTCGCTGTGCAGGCGCTGCAGGAGGTACTGGAGCAGCCGCCGCCACCCTTTGCCGAATTGGAGCCGGAGATCGCGGCCGAGGCGGCGATCGACCTCGCCGATCGGCTCGATGAATTGGCGGGGTGCGTCCTGATCGAAGGCGAGCGGCAGGGCCTGCTCACCACCAGCCGCCATGCCGCCGCTACGGCCTGCCGCGCCACTTTCGCCGCGGCCACCCGCGACCGCCTGCTGTTGAACGCAACCCGGATGAGTGGAGCCACCGCGATCAGCGATGCTGATGTGGCGGCGTTGGAGAGCGATGCGCGCCATCTTCGCATCCTGGAGATGGCGGGCCGCCGGCTCGGCGGCGATGGTGCTTACGACCAGGTCGTGCGCACCGTGACCATTCAACTCACCTCGCTGCTCGCACGGGCCTCGCCCGATGGCACGGGATTGCGGCCGATCGATCTCGCCCGTTGCATCGAGATCTTTGCCGGGCCGGAGGCTGGGGCGCAGGCCCTGGCCGCTGCCCGCGCTGCGGCGTGATCAAGGCATAGGACGACCGAGGGTAAGCCGCGCTGAAGCGCCAGACCGGTGCGGTTCAACCGATCTGCGTATCCTGCAGCGCTTTTTCCAGTTCCTGAAAGGTGGGCATCGAATGGCTGGGCGCGGTCTTGCGACCGGCCTCCACCGCGACTTGTGGCGCATTGCCGTGCAGATGCGCGACGAGGACGGCGCGGATCACCTCGTGAAAATGGGCATCCTCCTCGACGACGCCCTTCAGCCGCGCCGCCATCGGGCCCATCATCCCATAGGCCAGGAGAATGCCCAGGAAGGTGCCGACCAGCGCACCGCCGATCATGCCGCCGAGCACCGCCGGCGGTTGGTCGATCGAGGCCATGGTCTTGATGACGCCAAGCACGGCGGCGACGATCCCTAGGGCAGGCAGGGCATCCGCGATCGCCTGCATGGCGTGCGAGGCGTGCATCTCCTCGGCGTTGATCTTCTTCAGCTCACGCATCATGATATCTTCGATTTGATGTGGGTCGTCAGCATTCATGCCGACCATGCGCAAATAGTCGCAGATGATCGCGATGGTCAGCTTATCTTTGGCAAGTTTCGGAAATTTCTGGAAGGCGACGCTTTCTTCGGGCTTCTCGATGTGCGGCTCCAGCGCCATTGCGCCTTTCGACTGCGCCAGGCGAACGAAGTAATACAGCACAGTCAGAAGATCGACGTATTCGTGCTTGTGGTACTTGCTGCCTTTGACGATTTTTCCGAAGCCTCCCAGCACGTGCTTGATGTCGTGCATACTGTTCGACATGACGAAGGCACCGATTGCGGCGCCACCGATGGTGATCATCTCGTGCGGCAGCGAATGCAGGATGATGTCGAACTTGCCGCCGGCCATGATGTAGCCGCCGAAGACACAGACGAGCAGGAAGATGAGGCCACCGATTGTGGTCACCGGCGTGGGCCCTCCGGGGCGCTCTCAGGCAAGCTGCGCAGCAGGGTGATGGCGACGCGGCGATTGCCGGCGGCCAGCGGTTGATCAGGCAGCAGGGGAATGCGGTCCGCCTGGCCGCTGACGCTTTGCAGGCGCGCTTCCGTGACGCCCTGGTCCAGCAGGAAGCGCCGGGCGGCGTTCGCGCGTTCGGACGATAGATCCCAGTTGCTTCGCTCGCCGCCACGAAAAGGGGCGGCATCGGTATGGCCGGCGACCATGATGCCGTTCGGCAGCCGGGCGATCACCTGCGCCACCTTGGCGAGCAGCGCCCGGCCACGCTCATTCGGCGCCGGATTGCCGCTGGCGAACATCGGTTGGCGCTCGGCATCCAATAGTTGGATCCGCAGCCCTTCCGGCACTTGTTCGATCAGCAATTGCTTGGCGATTTCGGCAAGTGCCGGATCGGCGGCCACCGCTTCGCGGATATCGGCCGCCGCTCGTTCGAAGGCCGCGCGTTCGCGGCGGGCGAGTTCGGCTTGCAGCGTCGCATCCGGCAATTGTGCCGCCGCCTCGGCGCCAGCGGTCCTGCCGGGGCCGCGTCGCAGGCCGGCTTCCATCCCTTCGCTTCCAGGCGTGGCACCCCCGGGCTCCGGCCCGCCCTTGGCAGGAATCTTCGCGGTCCCCGCGGGGACGTCATCGGCCAGCGGTGGCGCGGTGCTCTCGGGTGGGTTCTGCTTGTCGCCGGGATCTTCATCGACATCGAGGCGCACCGGCGCCTGCCCGGCCTGGACGCGGACGGCGCCGCTGGTGGAGACAGCGCTGCCCTTGTCGGTCGGCGTCTGGCCGCCAAACGGCTGGCCGCTGCCGGAGGCCGCCTTGGCCAGCACATTGTTCGGCGCGAAATAATCAGCGAGGCCGCGGCGCTGTTCTTCCGAAGTGGCGTTCAGCAGCCACATCAGCAGGAAGAAGGCCATCATCGCGGTCACGAAATCGGCGTAGGCCACCTTCCAGGCACCGCCATGATGGCCGTGCCCGCCGGCCTCCTCACGCCGGATCACGATCGTCGCGCCGGCGTTGCCGTTCTTGCCTTTACCTTTTGCTTTGCCTGCCATGACGCCGTCGGTTCCGTCGGCGAGGACAATGCACGGCGGGGGTTAAACCCAGCCTAACCCGGCAGGCGCCTCGTGATCTGCGCCGCGTTGGCTTTTTCGCGCCAGCGGACATCGCGCTGGCATAGGTTCAATCTGATGCGCCTTATCGCTGCGCGGATGGATCGTCGCGCCATCCATCCGCGCAGAGGTCACCCTAGAGCATGCTGCGTTCACATGGGTTCACGCAGCCCGCTCTAGCATGTGTTGGATCGCGCGATTCAGCGCCTTCGGCGATTCCGCCTCAACGCATCGCGCTCTAAAAGCCGCCGCCGGTCCGGAAACCACCACCGCCGAAGCCGCCGCCGCCACCGCCACCGCCGAAGCCCCCGCCGCCTCCGAAGCCGCCACCAAAACCACCGCCGAAGCCGCCGCTGAACGGACCGCCGCCACCCCAGGGATCGCCGCGTCCGGCGCCGGGCACACGCGCCTGGTCCATGCGGTCCCAGAAGCCGCCCGATGAGAGACTGCCGCGCAGCATGTCGTTGATCATGATGCCGACAATGGCGCCGTCCCGGAAATCCCAGCCATCGCGCGCATAGCCGCGGCCGCGCATTTCCTGACGCACTTGCTGCACTTCGATCAGCCGCTGCCGGGCCGCCTCCGCCTCGCCACGCGCCTGGACCAGGGTGCGTTCGGTGGCTGCGGCGTCCTGGGACGCGGCCTCAAGCCGGGCGACGATGGCATCGTCCTCACGGGTCGGCGTACGGGCAGCGGCGGCGCGCAGATCCGAAAGCGGGCGCTGGCCGAGTGCTGCCTCAAGCCGCGCTGCCGCCTTGGCGAAGCGGGCCTCATCCTCGCCGCTGGCTGCGGCGCGGGCGATTTCGGCTTCGTTATAGGCAGAGGTCGCGGCCTGCAGCTTCGTCTCCGCGTGTTCGAGTGCGGCACGGGCCTTATCGCCCTCGCTGGCCGCTGGCAGGCCGGCCAGGTCATGCAGCCTTGCCCGCAGCCGGTCATTCGCGGCCTCGGCGGCGTCCTGCATGCGTTGCGCGTGGCCCTCGAGGCCAGCTGGCAGTTCGGAGAGCAGCGCGAAGCTGCGCCGTGCCGTGTCGTAATCGGCGACATGCGCCACCCACCGATCGAGCAGGCGGATGATGGGCATGGCGCGATAGGTGCCGGTGCCCCAGCCACGTCGCCAGAGATAATCGAACAGCGGATCCGCGAGATAGGGCTTGCCCTTCTGCTCCAGATCCTGGCGCGCCAGCGTTGCCTTCTGCTTGGCGAGGGTCGCCACGCGATGGGCTTCCAATGAGGCCGCTTGCAGGGCTTGCCATTCGCGATCGGCCTTGGCCGAGGTCTCGGCGGCGAGTAGCGCGCGTTCGGTGTGCTGTTCCATGGTCCGCAGCGTCGCCGCCATGGTGTCACGCTCAGCCCGGGCTTGTTCCATCCCGGCGCGCGCCTCGCCCACCCGGGCTTCCGCAGCCAACACTGCGGGCTGGCGTTCGGCGACTGCCGCGCGGACCTCTTCCTCGACGAAGTCGAGCCGCCCGAGCGTCTCGCCTTTGTCGCGGATCTCCTGCGCCCGCATCCGGGCGAGGGCGCGCACGCAGTCCGCCTGGGCCTTGCGCGCATTGTTGAGGCGCGCCGCCAGTGCCTCGGCCTCATCCTGGGCGACAAGCGCGTCGCGTTCGGCGCGCTTGAGCCGCTGGTCCACTCCGTCGAAAAGCTCCACGCCGCTCAGCATTGTCTCACCACTTCAGGATCACGCCGCCGGAAACCGGCACGGTGAAGGAGGGTTGCAGTTCGCCGGGCGGCTTCTGACCGATGATCGGCTGGCCGACCAGGCCCTCGCGCAGCTTCTCCTGGCGCACCCGCTCGAACTCGGATTGCGGCACCCGCTGGCCCCATTTCGTGACCAGGGCCGTTGTGCCGTCCTCCTCGCTCGTACGGACCACCGGGATAAGCTTGCCGTTGCGGTCCACCGATTCGACGATCAGGTAAAAGTTCCGCCCGTTGGGGTTTCGCTCCGGCACCCGCCAGACGCCGGAGGCTTCCCCGGGGCGGCTGACGATGCGGATCTGATAATCCTGGCTGACGGCCTGCTGCAATTGATCGAGCGCGGCGAGGCGGGTGCGGCCATCGGTCAGCGAGCCGGCCGCCGCCGCGGCGCGGCCTTCGGCCAATAGCCGTTCGGCCTGGGCGCGGATCGCCGGCGACTGTGTGGCGGCGAAGACGCGGTCTCGCGCGGCCTGCAGCGCCTTGGGCAACCCTTCGGCCAGCTCTGATCGTTCGGCCACGACGCGCCGCTCATGCGGCAGCTTGACGCCGAACCAATAGCCCGAACCGAGCACGAGAAGACCGGCCAGGCAAAGACCGATCAGCCGGCCCCAGCTGTCGCGCGTGGCGTAGATCCGTGCCAGGCCACGCGACAGGGATGCGGCCGTCGGGCGATAGACGAAGCGGTTCTCCTCCAGCGCCGCGACGCCCTGGTCGATGATCCGGTCGGGCACGTCGATGCCCTGGCCAGCATAAATCTCCCGCAGGCGAAGGCGCAGCGCATCCCGCCGCTCGTCGCCCGATAACTCGCGCTCAACGAGGCGTTCGGAGTGGCGGAGGGTGTCCACCACGTCCATCGCCAGCATGGTCTCATCGAGCGCCGGAGCCGGCGCCGGCGCCATGCCGGGCGCCGAGGCGATCGCCGTTTCAGCCACGGGTCAGGACCAGCGCCGCGCCCTGTTCGGCGAGCTTGGCCATCCGCGACTTCGCGTCTTCAGTGGCGCGGCGAATTTCTTCGCTGTTGCGGGTCGCCGCCTCGCGCATTTCGGCGATGATTTCGATCGACTTTTCCTGATAGGAGACGACGCTGTCGATCAGCTTCTGCACCGAGGTGGCGGCGATGGTCGGGCCATAGCCCGCGCGCAACGCCGCTTCCTGCACCTTGCCGCCGACCTCGGCGAGGTCTTCCAGGCTCTTGTTCACGCCCTGCTTCATCGCTTCCAGCGTCTGCGTGCTCTCATGCAGGCCCTGCAAGCCGGTGAAGGAGGCCGAGAGTGCGGTCAGCACCGCTTCGTTGGTGGAGAAGAAGGATACCGACTGCTGATAGACCCGTTCCTTGGCGGAAGTCGTCTGCACCAGCCGGGCCATGATGACCTCGGAGGTGTTGTAGGAGACAGCGAGGTTGTCCGAGAGATCCTTGCAGATCTGGTAGCGCCCTTCCTCGGCTTGGAGGACCCGCACCGCCTCATCACGGGCGAGTTCGGCGGTGGCGCGCACCGCCGGCTCGGAGGTCGCGGCCGCTTCCACCGCATGCGCGGCAGCTTCCACCTTGGCTTTCGCCTCGGCCAGCTTGCCCTCGGCCTTTTTCAGGAGGTCGAAGGACATCACTTCGGCCGATTTCATGGCGCCGCGAAAGTCGCGATAGGCCTCAAGGATCGCGCGCTCACGCTCGATATTCGCCTTGGTGTCGCGGGAGACTTCCAGATAAGTGTCGCGGATCGTGTTGAAGCGGGACGCGATGCTGCCGCGGCGGACCGACATCCACATGTTCTGCAGTTTTTCGGTGAAGCTGATGCGCCCGTCCTCGACCTGGCGCACCATATCCCGCGCATCGTCGCGGATCGAGTTGAAGCTACCGGTGATGGTCTCGTAGCGCTCGCCGATCGCCATCGACTGCACCTGTTCGCGCACCACTTCGTTGAACACGGTCATCTGGTTCAGCACGCGGGCGATCAGCGTCACGCGGTCCGGGTCCAGATCGCCGAGCTGGGCGAGCAGCGCGGTGATCGGACTGGCCTCGGTCGCCGGCGGCGGCAAGGGCAGGCCGAGGTCGCGGAGTGCACCCATGGCCTTGTCAAGATAGCGCATCGGCTGCGCGACCAGCGTATCGGACATCTTACCATTTCCTCTCGAAGCGCGGCGTGTGATCGACCCGATCACCGTGGGAGGTTTTTCACCGATCGTTCAGGCCAGTGCAAGTCGAACGCGCCGCCTTGCATTATTTCATCGCGATATCCCGAAGCCCGCCCGGCACGCTCCAGCTTTCGCGGCCGTTCAGGGCGGCGGGATCGAGCCCTGCAATGTGTTTGTAACCGGCGGCAACAGCGACCAACTCCTCAGGCGGGATGACCGTGTCCAGATCGGTAAAGCCGGAGGGCGCCCGCGCATGGACCATATCGAGCACCCGATCCGGCCCATCGCCACGATTGGCCTCCACGACCGCCGCCGTCGCCGGACGGCGCGCCGCTTCGTAGGCGGCAAGGCCCGCGTCGAGTGTCGGCTGTTGCACCAATTGCCTGGCGAGCCAGCGGGCATCGAGGATCGACTGGGAGGCACCGTTCGAGCCGATGGGATGCATCGGGTGCGCGGCATCGCCCAGCAGCGTCACGCGGCCCTGCGTCCAGCGGGGGAGCGGGTCGCGATCCACCATCGGGAATTCGTAGATCGCCGGTGCCCCCTGGATCAGCCCCGGCACGTCGAGCCAGGGGAAGTGCCAATCGCCGAACATCGGCAGAATGTCCGCAGCTTGGCCCCGGCGGTTCCAATCCTCGCGCGCCCATGCCGTGCCCGGGGCGTAGCGCTCCTCGGCGATCCAGTTGGTCAGCACCTGCCCATCCGGCTCACGGGCGATGGGGTAGCAAATGAATTTCCGGTCGCGATTCCCGGCCAGCACCATGCTGGCGCCGCTGAGGTAGGGCGGTGCCAGGGTGGTGCCGCGCCAGAGCAGGCAGCCCTCCCAGCGCGGCGGCCCTTCATCAGGGTAGAAGTGCTGGCGCACGATGGAATGGATGCCGTCGGCTGCGATCAGCACCGCGCCCCGCGCCGTGCCGCCATCGGCGAAGCGGAGGGTGACGCCGTCCGCGTCCTGGCTGAAATCGACCAGGCGTTTGCCGCGGTGGATCGCCGCGCCCAGGCGTTCGACCGCTGTCTCCCACAGCAGCACCTGCAGCCGGCCGCGATGGATGCTGTATTGCGGCCAGCGATAGCCCGCCGCGAGACCGCGCGGTTCCGACCAGATCGTCTGGCCGAAGCGGTTCGCGTAGCGGACTTCCTGCGTGGCGATGCCGGTGGCCGCAAGCCGGGGGCCGAGGCCGAGCTCGATCAATTCGCGCACCGCATGCGGCTGGACATTGATCCCGACGCCGAGCGGCTTGACCTCCTCGGCGCTCTCGAAGACCTCGCAGTCGATGCCCGCGGCATGCAGGGCGAGGGCCGTGGTCAGCCCACCGATCCCGCCGCCGATAATAAGAACGCGCATGGCCCCTCCTCTGCGACGATCTTATCGTAAAGCTGGGCCGTGCGGCAGCCCCCGGCTGGCCGCCGCGGCGGCGGCGCGGCACAATGTGGACGGCAAGTTGAGGAGGAACGCATGGCGAAGATCGGTTTCATCGGGCTCGGCAAGATGGGCCTGCCGATGGCGCGCAATTTGATGAAGGCCGGGCACCAGGTGACCGGCTTCGATGTGGTGCCGGAAGCGGTCGCCGCCTTCGTCACGGCTGGTGGCACTGCCGCCCCCTCGGCCGCTGCTGCGGCCACGGGCGCCGAGTTCGTGGTCAGCATGCTGCCGGCCGGCCAGCATGTCCGCGCGGCCATGCTCGGGCCGGCCGGTGCGGCGGCGGCCAGCCCGCCCGGGGCGGTGCTGATCGACAGCTCGACCATCGACGTCGCGACCGCCCGCGCCCTGGCCCTCGAAGCCGGCCGGCCGGTGGTGGATGCGCCGGTCTCGGGCGGCACCATGGGGGCGGAGAACGGCACCCTGACCTTCATGGTGGGCGGCGATGCCGCGACCTTCGAGAAGGTGAAGCCGATCCTGGCCGGCATGGGCCGCACCATCGTCCATTGCGGCGCCGCCGGCGCCGGGCAGGTGGCCAAGGCCTGCAACAACATGATGCTGGCGATCAACATGATCGGCGTCTCAGAGGCCATGAACATGGCCGACCAGCTCGGCCTGCCGCGGCAAAAGCTGTATGACATCGTCAGCACCGCCACCGGCCGCAGTTTCGCGTTGACCGATTACCCGCCGGTGCCGGACCTGGTCGCCACCTGCCCGGCCAATAACGACTACAAGCCGGGTTTCGCGGCGGCGCTGATGGCCAAGGATCTCGGCCTGGCGCAGGAGGCGGCGGCATCGGCCGGCGTTGCGACGCCGATGGGCAAGGCCGCCGCCGGCTTCTTCAAGCAGTTTGTCGACCAGGGCGAGGGGGGCAAGGATTTCTCCGCCATCATCCAGTTCATGCGCGCCATGGCGCGCTGAACCGGACCCACGGCCCCGGCCTTATACCAGCGGTCAAATTCTTTGACCGCTGGGTATCAGCCCTTGGGCAGGCGGCCGGCGTCGCGCCGTTGTTCGAAGGCTTTGGCGTGGATATAGGCGGCGTTGTGCCAGTCATCTTGCACGCCCGCCGCCCGGGCGCGGTCCAGCAGGAAGCCGAGGATGTGGTCCGCCTCGATCCGCCCGCCCGCTTCCAGGTCGCGCAGCATCGACGTGGCGTAGCCGCCCTTGGTATCGGCGAATAGCGCGCGGAATTCCGTCATGAAGCTCGCCGGCATCGGGTGGCCATTGGCCGCGGCGATCGCCGCGTTGCGGGCCAGCACCTCGTGCATGAAGGCGATGCCGCCAGGGGCGCGGGCGATCTCCCCGGTATTGGCGCGCATCAGCACGGTGCCGACGGCGCTGGTGCCGAGATGCGTCAGCTTCTCCCACATCCGCTGCATGAT
Organism: uncultured Paracraurococcus sp.; assembly: GCA_903896535.1. Taxonomy (GTDB): domain Bacteria; phylum Pseudomonadota; class Alphaproteobacteria; order Acetobacterales; family Acetobacteraceae; genus CAITYE01. The sequence goes on along the minus strand of CAITYE010000019.1, from coordinate 4,283 downwards.
GTCGGGCACCGCTTCCGCGGCGACACCCTCAGCCCGCGCGGCGAGGCTGGCCAGCGCTTCGACGCGCGGCGAGAGCCCGCCCGTCACCTCGCCGAAGATCAGCCAGCGCCAATCGTTCAACTGCTTGACCGTACCGTCCGGCGTCATCGTCGCCTGGATCTTGGCCAGCCCGCCCAGCACCCGCTCGGCGCCGAATGCCTTTTGCAGGGTGGCGATGTGGCCAAGGCCGTTCAGCACCGGCAGGATGGCGGTGCGCTGATCGATGGCCGGACGGATGGCCGCGATCGCCGCCTCCAGGTCATAGGCCTTGCAGGTCAGCAGCACGACATCCCAGCCAGGCCGGATCTCCTCAGCGGTGAGGGTGGTTGCCGGCAGCTTGGCATTGCCGAAGGGGCTTTCGATGACGAGGCCGTCGCGGCGCAGCTGCGCCTGCCGGCCGGGGCGCACCAGGAAGGCGACCTCGGCCCCCGCCTGTTGCAACCGCCCGCCGAAATAGCCGCCGAGCGCGCCGGCGCCGAGGCTGAGGATGCGCATGCCGAAACCTTTCTGTCGCAGGGAGGAGATTAGTGCGGGATGCGTTGCGGCGGAATCATCGAAAACGCGGAATCCCGTGACCAAACAAACATCAGAGCAGGATGCGGGAGCGAATGCGAACCTGTCATGCGCTAGAGCGTGCTGCGTTCACATACGTTCACGCAGCCCGCTCTAGCATGTGTCGGATCGCGCGATTCAGCGCCTTCGGCGATTCCGCCTCAACGCATCGCGCTCTAGGGACGCCAGCGCCGGTGCATCCAAAGCCATTGGCCCGGATGCTCGCGGACCCAGCCTTCGATGACATCGTTCATCGCCTGGGTCGCCAAGGCGACGTCGATCCGCCCGGTCGCATCGCGCGGCAGTGCCAGCGGCGGCGTGGATTCCAGCCGGAAGGCGCCGCCCGGCAGGCGAATGGCGCGGGCGCCCAGCACCGGGCAGTCGAACTGCCGCGCGAGGCGGGCCAGCAGCGGGTTGGCATGCGTCTGCCGGCCGAAGGTGGTGATCAGCGGCCCGCGGGCGAAGAACTGATCGACCAGCATGCCCACATGCAGCCCCTCGGTCAGCGCCTCCATCATCCGGACCGGCGCGGCGACATTGGCGTTGATCAGGCGGCCCATGACCGGGGTGCGCAGCGCGACCACGTCGCGGGCGATATGCGGGTTGTTCGGCGTGCGATAGAGCACCGCCGATGGCAGGCCATGCTTGGCCGCGGAGATCGCCGGCAGCTCCCAATTCGCCAGATGCGCGCCGAAGATCAGCGCCGGCCGGCCATCCTCGCGCAGCTCGACGAAGCGGGCGACGCTGTCGGCTGCGATGCGGATGCGCCCCGCCTCAGGCCGCGCCGGGTCGAAGTCCCAGATCCGCTCCATGTGGACGTATTCGGCCGCGGTCCTGCCGAGATTGTCCCAGGCCTCCTCGACGATCTCGCGGTGCTGGGCTGCCGCCCAATCCGGGAAGGCGGCCGCCACATTGGCCATGGCGACGCGGTGCGGGCGCAGGCACGGCCCGATGGTGCGGCAGAGCGCCGAGGCGGCATCCCCCGCACGGTCCGGGCCCAAGCCGCGCACCAGCTGGAATACCGCCCGGGTCAGCCCAGCGAGCGCGGCATCGCCCGCGCCCTGCATCCAGGGCGGCATTGCCATGCTAAAGCGTGACGACGATCTTGCCGAAGACTTGGCGGCTTTCCAGCCGGGCCAAGGCCTCGGCGAAGCCGTCGAGCGGGGCGATGGTGTCGATCACCGGCGTCAGCCCGGCCTGCATCTTCGCCAGCCCATCGGCGATATTGCGCATCGCCGCGCCGAAGCTGCCGAAGATCCGCAACTGGCGCTGGAAGATCATCATCAGGTTGGTCTCGGCCGAGACGCCGGAGGTGCTGCCGCAGGTGACCAGCCGCCCGCCCATCCGCAGGCATAGCAGGCTGCCCTGCCAGGTCGTCGCGCCCACATGTTCGAACACCACGTCGACGCCGCGCTTGCCGGTGACCTTGCGGGTCAGGCTTTCGAAGCGGTCGGTGGTGTAGTTCACCACGTGATCGGCCCCCAGCGCCTTGGCCTGGGCGCATTTTTCGTCCGATCCGGCGGTCGCGATCACCGTGCAGCCGATCGCCTTGGCCATCTTCACCGCGACCGTGCCGATCCCCGATCCGGCAGCCTGGATCAGGATGGTCTCGCCCGGTTGCAGCTTGGCGTTGTCGAACAGCATGTGCTCGACCGTGCTGAAGGTGATGGCGGCGCAGGCGGCGTCCGTGACGCTGACGCCGGGCGGCACCGGCACGCACAGCCGGGCCTGCTGGTTCATCCTTTCCTGGGCGAAGCCATCGACATGGAAGCCCTTCACCCCGGCGACATTCTCGCAGAAATTGTCCCGCCCTTCGCGGCAGGCCAGGCAGGTGCCGCAGGTTAGCGCGCCATAGGGGATGACCAGCTGGCCGAGCGCCAGCGTGCTGACCCCGGCGCCGAGAGCGGCCACCTCGCCGACCGCCTCGGCGCCCACGGTCAGTGGCAGTTTGCGCTTGGCGAAGGCCATGCCGCGCCAGCCCCAGACATCGATATGGTTCAGCGCCACGGCGCGCATGCGCAGCTGGACCTCGCCCGGCCCCGGGGGCGGCGGGTCGGCGGTCTCCACCAGCCGCGTGTCGCGGTCGCCGAAAAGTTGCAACGCCCTCATTCGGCGGCTCCCAGCAGCAGGCAGACATTCTGGCCGCCAAAGCCGAAGCTGTTCGAAAGCACGCGGCGCACTTTCGCGTCGCGCGCCACGTTCGGCACGACATCGAGCGGAATGGCCGGATCGGGGGTTTCGTGGTTGATGGTCGGCGGCAGCCGCTGGTCGCGGATGGTCAGCAGGCTGAAGGCGGCCTCCACCGCACCGGCGGCCGACAGCGTGTGGCCGATCATCGACTTGTTCGAGGAGATCGGCGGGCAGGCCTCGCCGAAGACGGCGCGCATGCCAAGCGTTTCCATCTTGTCGTTCTCCGGCGTGCCGGTGCCGTGGGCGTTGACGTAGTCGATCTGCTCCGGGGTCAGCCCGGCATCGGCGATGGCCGCGCGCATGGCGCCGATGATGGCTGCGCCATCGGGGTTGGAGCGGGTGCGGTGGAAACTATCCGCGCGCTCCCCGGCGCCGAGCACGAGACCGAGGATCTTGGCCCCGCGCGCCCGGGCACTGGCCAGGCTCTCCAGCACCAGCGCCGCCGCGCCCTCGCTCATCACGAAGCCCTCGCGGGTCTTCTCGAATGGGCGGGAGGCGCGGGCCGGGTCCTCATTGCGGGTCGAAAGGGCCGAGAGCAGGGAGAAGCGGATCACCGCCTCGGCCATGACGCTGCCCTCAGCGCCCAGGCTGAGCGCTGCCTCGGTCTCGCCGCGCTGGATCGCCTCGATGCCGAGTTGGATCGCCGAGGCGCCGGTGGCGCAGGCGGTGGTGATGGAGATCGGTGCGCCCCGGGTGCCGAAGCGGTTGGCCAAGCGTTCGCCGATGCCACCAAACAGCACGCCTTCATAAATCGCGGTATCGTCGCGCGCGGCCTCGGCCAAGCCGCGATGGCCCGGCTCCCGGGCCCGTCGGGCGAGGTCGAGCCGCATCGGCCATTCGGTCTCAACCGGCGGCATGCCGAGGAAGAGCGGCCCGGGGAAGTTGCCCTTGCTGCCCAGCGCGGCCTGGGCCAGCGCTTCTTCGAGCGCGATTGCCGCCATCCCCTCGACCCGCGCGGGTGAGCTGAGCGGATGGTCGGCCGGCTCCCCCGGCAGGCTGACGGTGCCGGCGATGGTCGTCTTCAGATGGTCGGTCGGAAAGCGGGCAATGCGGGTAATGCCCGAACGGCCCGCCAGCAGGGCCGCCCAGTTATCGGCCACGCCGAAGCCGAGCGGGGTGACGAGGCCGATGCCGGTGACGGCGACGATCGGGCGGCCGAGATGATCGCGCATCATGCGGGCTCCGCGATGGGCTCAAGCACCGCCAGCGCTTCGCCGCGCCAGATGCCGAAGCCGGTGACGAGGGCCTGCGGCGCCGCGCCTTCGGCGATGGCCAGGGCGGCCAGGGCCAGGTGCAGCGGGAAGCTGGCTTCCATGCTATGTCCCAGCATCTCCGCCGGGTAGCGCGGTGTGGCGGTGCCAAGGCCGGCGAGGAAGCGCTGCTCCTCGGCCAAGGGGGCCGGCGCGCCGCTGGCGCCCGAGACGACCAGCGCATCCGGGCGCAGGCCCAGCCCCTCGGCCAGCCGCGCCGCGCTGGCGGCGCCGCCGTCGGTGCCGTGCCGG
>CAITYE010000018.1 GCA_903896535.1 uncultured Paracraurococcus sp. | reverse complement strand
GCGCTCTGCATGCTCGCCTCCTACGCGCTGTTCACGGTGATGAGCGCGATGGTGAAGCATATGGCCGAGAGCATCCCGGTCTTCGAGATGATGTTCTTCCGCAGCGCCTTCGCCCTGCCGGTGGTCCTGCTGATCGCCCGCCGGGCAGGCGGGGCCACGCTGCGGACCCGCCGGCTGGGCGGGCATGCGCTGCGCGCCTGCACCGGCATCACGGCGCAGAGCTTGGGCTTTTACGCCCTCGGCCTGCTGCCGCTCGCTGAGCAATCGGCGCTTGGCTACACCCAGCCGCTTTTTGTCACCCTGCTGGCCATTCCCTTCCTTGGCGAAAAGGTGGGGCCGGCGCGCTGGGCGGCGGTGTTGGTCGGGTTTATCGGCGTGCTGATCATCGCGGGCGGGACTGGTGCGGGGCTCGGCGCGGGCGCGCCGGTGCTCGGCCTGATTGCCGGCACCGCGCAGGGGATGTTCTCGGCGCTGACCACCATGCTGGTGCGCCAGCTCTCCTCGACCGAGAGCTCGACCACCATCACCCTTTGGCAATCCGTGCTGATGGCGGGGTTCGCCGCGCTGACGCTGCCTTTCGTCTGGGTGACGCCCAGTTGGGGCACGCTGGGGCTGCTGATCCTGATGGGGCTGATCGGCGGCGGGGCGCAATGGCTGCTGACGGAAGCCTGGGCCAGTGCGCAGGTCTCGGCCATCGCGCCCTATTCCTATGCGGGGCTGCTTTGGGCGGCGCTGCTGGGCTGGCTGGTTTGGGGCGATCTGCCCGGGCCGGCGATGGGCCTCGGCGCGCTGTTGATCGTCGGCGCCGGCCTCGCCATCCTCCGGGCAGAGCGTCCCGGACGGCAGAAGGACAAGCAGTGATGGCGATACCTTTCCTCAAGGACGATCCGCTGGCGCATGGCGCGGTCGAGCAGATCGCCCCGCTGGTCCGGCGGGTGCTGTGCAACAATCCCTCCGCCTTCACCTTCCGCGGGACCAACACCTACATCGTCGGCCAGGGCGAGGTCGGGGTGATCGACCCCGGCCCGGTGGATGACGCACAGCTGGCCGCGATCCTCGCCGCGACGCGGGGCGAACGGATTGCCGCCGTGATCGCGACCCACACCCATCGCGACCATTCCCCCGGCGCGGCCGCGCTGATCGCCGCCACCGGCGCCCGCAGCTTCGGCTTCGGCCCGCATATGACGCCGCCCGAGGCGGGGGGCGAGGGGGGCGATCACGGCTTCCGGCCCGACATCACCCTGCCCGACGGCGCCCGTATCGCCGGCGAGGGCTGGACGCTGGAAGCGCTGCACACGCCCGGCCATTGCGCCAATCACCTCTGCTTCTCGCTGCTGGGCACCGGCATCCTGTTCAGCGCCGACCATGTGATGAGCTGGTCCACCAGTGTGGTCAGCCCGCCCGATGGCGATATGGCGGATTACATGCGGAGCCTGGCCCGGGTGATGGCACGCGAAGATACCATGCTGCTGCCCGGCCACGGGCCGAAGATCACCGACCCCAAGCCCTTCCTGGCCGCGCTGTTCGCGCACCGGGAGGAGCGGGAGGCGCGGGTGGTCACCGCGCTGCGCGCGGCGGGCGAGGCTTCAGCCGACGGGCTGGTGGGGCCGGTCTATGGTCCGCTCGACCCGCGCCTGGTCAAGCCGGCCGGCCGCAGCCTGCTCTCGCATCTGATCAAGCTGGAGCAGGAGGGCGTGGTGGCGCGCACGACCGGCGAAAATTGGCGTGCTGTTTAGCAGGCCGCGTTCCCAGGCGTTCACGCAGCCCGCTCTAATTTTTGTTGGGGCGCGCGATTCAGCGCCTGCGGCGATTCCGCCTCAACGCATCGCGCTCTAGAGCATGCTGCGTTCACATGAGTTCACGCAGCCCGCTCTAGGATTTGTTGGATCGCGCGATTCAGCGCCTGCGGCGATTCCGCCTCAACGCATCGCGCTCTAGAGCAGATCGCGTCAACGCCGGCGCGCCAGCAGCCAGACGGTCCAGGCCATCAGCACCAGCCCGGCCGTGGCCATGATGGTGATCGCCGCCGGCGGCCCCCAGGTATCGGCCAGCACGCCGATCGCCAGCACGCCGATCGGCGACATGCCGATGCAGGTGGCCACCAGCCCGAGCACGCGCGAGCGCGCGCCCTCTGGCGCCATCGTCACCGGCAGCGCGGTTTGCAGGGCGGCGAAGACCGCGGTGCCCGCACCGCCCAGCATCAGCATCGCGACCGCCAGCCAAAGTGCTGGCATGTGTGCGACCAGGATCAGGCACAGCAGGAACAGCACCCCGCCCGCCACCAGCAGCCCGCCGCGCAGCGGCAGGCCGCGCCGGGCGGCCAGGGTCAGGCCGGTCAGCAGCGCGCCCGCTGGCTCGGCCGCCGAAAGCAGACCGATGCCCAGCGGGCTGGCACCGAATTGCTGCACGCCGAAGGCCGGCGCCACCGCAGTGAAGCAGAAGCCGAAGATATTGAGCGCGATGGTGGTCATGATCACCGCCAGCAGCACCGGCATCCGCCGCACCAGGGCGATTGCCTCGCCCATATCGGCCAGCAGGGCGCGGGTGGCGAAGCGGCCCGGCACCTGCCGGTTGCTGACCCCGGCCAGCAGCAGGAAGGCCGCGGCGTAGCAGCAGGCTGCCAGGCCGAAGGCCGCCGCCGGACCCAGCGTCTGATAGATCGCCCCGCCCAGCAATGGTCCGGCCATGCGCGTGCTGTTGGAGGTGAGGCTGTCGAAGGCAACCGCGGTGACGACATCACCCTCGCCCGCCACCTCGGTCAGCATCCGTCGGCGAGAGGCCATCTCCCCGCACCAGACCAGCCCGCCCAGAAAGCCGGCCAGCCCCAGATGCCAAGGCCGCAGCAGCCCGGCCAACGCCAGGGCGCAGAGCACCAGCGCCGTCGCGCAGAGCAAAGCCTGCCCGGCCATCAGCAAGCGCCGCCGGTCCAGCACCTCGGCCAGCGCGCCGGCGGCGGCGCCCAGCAGGAATAGCGGCAAGGCCCGCATCAGCGTCACCAGAGAGACGGCCAGCGCGCTGCCAGTCGCCTGAAAGGTGAAGATGGCGGCGACCAGGATTTCCACCCAGCGCATCCCATTGGCGAGCGCGCCGGTCAGCCAAAGCCGGCGGAAGGCGGGCAGGGCCAGCAGGCGACGCAGCGGATGCGCGGTTCTTGACGTTTCGCGGGGCATTTTGCTCCGCAGCCTCGCCCCTGGTTCCCGCCCTGTCGAGAGGGTGGCAGGGTGCGGGCCGAGGAGGAGATGTCCATGCCATACGCTCAGGCCCAGGGTGCGAAGATCTATTATGAGGATGTCGGGCATGGCCTGCCGATCCTGTTCATCCACGAATTCGGCGCCGATCATCGCGAATGGCGCGACCAGGTGCAGTTCTTCTCCCGCGAATACCGCTGCATCACCTATGCCGCGCGGGGCTATCCGCCGTCCGAAGTGCCGACCGACCCGAAGCTCTACGGCCAGGATTTCGCGGTGGCGGACGCGGTGGCCGTCCTGCGCCATTTGGGTATCGCCAAGGCGCATATCGTGGGGCTGTCGATGGGCGGCTTCGCGGCCATCCTGTTCGGCATCCGCCATCCCGACATGGCGCTGTCGCTGGTCCCGGCCGGCGCTGGCTCCGGCTCTCCCAAGGCGCACCAGGCGGAGTTCCGCCGCGCCTGCGCCGCGCGCGGGGACCTGCTGATCGCGCAAGGCTGGCCCGGCGCGCTGGCCGAGGAGACGGGCCATTCGCCGACCCGCATCCAGTTGAAGAAGAAGGACCCGGTCGGCTGGGCCGCCTATATGCAGCGCCTTGCCGAGCATTCCGGCGTCGGCACCGGGCTGACCATGAAGCACTACCAGGGTGAGCGGGATTCCATCTTCGACTGGGACGCCGAGCTGCGGCAGATGACGGTGCCGACGCTGCTGGCCTGCGGCGATGAGGACGGACCCTGCATCGAGACCAATGTCTGGCTGAAAAGCGTGCTGCCCAATGCCGGGCTGTGGTTCTGCCCGCGCACCGGGCACGCCATCAACCTGGAGGAGCCGGCCGCCTTCAATCGCGAGGTGGCGGCCTTCTTCTCGACAGTCGAGCGGGGCCGCTGGACGCTGGGCTGACCACCGCCCCGCCTTTTGCGGGAAGGGCCGCTGAGCGCGGCCGGGGCGGCGGCAGGTCCCGTTGCCCCCCCAAAAGGCGGACGGTGCAAGGCTTTGACCCGTGCCGCGCGGCCCAAAAAACCGCAACTTTCGGGCCGGCGTTGAGAGCCGGAAAATCGAATACCAGGAGTCAAAGGGTTTGACCGTTGGTATCAGCACAATTCATCGTGAGCATCGCCGAAAGCGCTACAATCTTAGAGAAATAGGTAAGAAAAAGAAAAAAATCCTAACTACAACACCTCAAATTCTTATCATAGCCTTACGCGATTGCGAAGTTTTAAGGAAACTAGATTTTGTACTTTACGCTGCCGGCCACTTAACCTTTATATCCTCCCGCATCGCCCGGGGGGGGTGTCTGGCGTGTTGAAAGCCTTGTTTGGTGGCCCGCTCGCTCCCGCCCGAGCGCTGCCGAGCACCCCGGTGTCCCTTTGGGGCGCATGGGGTACTCGCAGCGCCCATGCCGGTTGCCTTCGGCGTGACTTGGCAATGCTGCCGCCGCCATCCAGCTGGCGCCGTGTTCGTTGCGATGAAACAGGTAGGCGCGTGTGGCTGGGAACGCCCCGCCGCGGTGCGGCGGGAGAACGGTTCAGCTGACCCGCTTGGGGCGTGTTCTCCGGGACACGGTCAAATAGTTCAGACAACGCATCGGCGCGCTGCGCCGAAGGGAGAAAAAATGACGCTTTTCGACGGTCTTATTAACGATATCGCCGGGCGCTTCGGGCTCGGCGCGATCGCCGCGCCCCTGCTGCGTGAAGGGCTCCACCTGATCACCGGCGCGCCCGGTGGCCTGGGCGGCCTGCTTGATCAGTTCCGCAAGGCCGGCCTCGGCGATGCGGTGGGTAGCTGGCTCGGCAACCGCGAAGCGGCGCCGATTTCGGCCACCCAGCTGGAAAGCGTGCTCGGCAGCACCGCGCTCGGCACCATCGCCAGCCGGCTCGGCCTCGCCGGCCCCACCACGACCACCGCGCTCGGCTATCTGCTGCCGAAGCTCGTCGGTCTGCTGACCCCGGGCGGCAATGTCCCGGCGAACCTGTCGCAGGAGGTGCTGGGCTTCCTCAACCCGCCGCCGCCGCCGCGGACCACCACCCGTGTCGTCGAGACGGTCGCGCCCCGCGTCGCCGTGCCGCAACGGGTGGAGTACGTGGCCCCGCAGCCGGTGCGCGTCGAGCATCATGACGAGCCGCATATGGGCCGCTGGCTCTGGCCGTTGGTTGGCGCGCTTGGGCTGCTCGGCCTCGGCTCCTACCTCTTCAGCGGCTCGCAGCCGGTGCCGCGCACGGCGCCCGTGGTGCAGGCACCCCCGCCGCCGGCGCCCATCCCGGTCCCCAGCCTGCCGGCGCGGCTGGCCATCAGCAATGATGACGGCATCATCCGCTTCAGTGGCGCCGTGCATGATGAGGAGACGCGCAACAGCATCATCGCGGCGCTGCGTGCGGTCTACGGTGCGGATCGGGTGCAGGGCGACATCGCCATCGACCTGAACCGCGGCGCGGCACCTTGGATGCTGAACTTCCGCTCGGCTCTCGGCAACCTGAGGTCCCCTGGCCTGCAGGCGCTGTTCGAGGGGAACTCGATCAACCTCGGCGGTATCGTCAACGATGCCGATCGTGACCGGATCAGCACCTCGCTGCGCGGCGTCTTCGGCAGTGGCATCGTCTTTGGCAGCATCGCCGACCGCGTTGGCAGCCTCATCACCGATGCCAATGATCGGGTGCTCAGCAACCTCTCCTCGCTGCGCAGCGGCTTCAACGCGACCGACCTGGTGAACGCGCTGAACCTGTCGATCGTCAACTTCGCCAGCGGCAGCTCGGACATCCCGGCTGGCGCCAATGGTCTGCTGGCGGCCGCTGCGGCGCGGATCAAGCAGCTGGCCCCCGGCACAGTGATCGAGATCGGTGGCCACACCGACAACACCGGCGACGCCGCGGCCAATGTCGCGCTGTCGCAGGCCCGTGCGGATGCCGTCCGCAACGCGCTGCTGAAGGCCGGCGTCGATCCCGCCAACTTGGTTGCCAAGGGCTATGGCAGCGCCCAGCCGGTCGCCAGCAACGACCTGCTGGAAGGCCGCTTCCGCAACCGCCGCATCGAGTATCGCGTGGTGCGCTCCTAATAGCGCGCCCAGACCTGACCCATCATCAGTCGTTTAGGAGAAACCATGTCCTCGACCCTTCCCGGTACCGCCGCCCGTCCGGGCGAACCGGTCCGCACAACCGCCGTCGGCTACGGGCCGGATGGCTACCCCCAGGTCCATGCGCATCATCGCATTTCCTGGGGCGCCATCCTGGCTGGCGCCGCCGTCACCGTTGCCTCGACCCTGCTGCTCAGCCTGCTCGGCTCGGCGCTGGGCGCTGGCTCGCATAACCCGCTCGGCGCCCATACCGATGGGACCGCAAGCGTCGGCCAGGGCGTCGGCATCTGGCAGGTGCTGTCCTGGCTGGTGAGCATGGCGCTCGGCGGCTACGTCGCCGCGCGTCACTCGGGCACACGCTCGCACCTTGATGGTGAGCTGCACGGCCTCAGCAGCTGGGCGATCGCCGCGCTGCTTGGTTCCTGGCTGCTCTCCCAGCTGATGGGTGGCTTGTTCGGGCATACCGGGCGTGACGTCCAGCCGGTCGCCACCTCGGTGAACCGGCTGGCCGATGCCACGGGTGTCGGCGTCGGCGATACGTCCTGGTCGGGTGCCAACGGTGCGGTGACGATCGATCGCCTGCGCCGTAGCCTGAACGCTGGCGGCGATCCGGCTTCGATGAGCCGTGACCAGATCGAGTCCGAGATTGCGCTGCTGATCGGCAACGGGATGGCCAATGGCCTGAACGATGCCGACCGCACGCGGCTGATCTCGCTGGTCGCAGCCGAGGCCGGGGTGACCCGTCCCGAGGCGACCCAACGGGTTGCGCGCATGGAAGCCGATGCCAAGACCCGCATCGCCCAGGTCGAGGCGAATGCCCGTGCCTCGGCCGATGCGACGACGCATCGCGCCTCTGTCGCCTCTCGCGCGCTCTTTGCCTCGCTCTCGCTCGGCCTGCTCGGCTCGCTGATCGGCGCCTGGTTGGGCACGCGTCACAACCGTGCATTCTACCCGGCGGTGGCGCACCACGTGGAGCCGGCGGTGCATTACGACCATACCCGCACGGTCTATGAGACGACCCATCCGGCCGGTGAGCACGGCGTCTACCCGGCGACCGAGACCGTCCGCAGCACCACCGTCTCGCCGTACGGCGAGGACGCCCGGTTCATCAACCGCAACTGAACCGCAACGGCGGCGGTGCCTATTCCGGCACCGCCGCCACCCGTCGCTTTGTCTGCCGGCCGGTGCCGGATATCTCAGGAAACCGGAGCTTTCCGCCCGGCGCTTGAGGGCAAAAAAAGCTGCGACCTGCGGTCATTTGGTTGACCGCTGGTTTCAGTCCAGCGCCTCGCGCAGCAGCTCCAACTCCAGCCATTCCTCCTCGGCCGCCACCAGCGCCGCCTGCTTCTCGGTCAACGCGGTCGAGAAGCGCTCGAAGCGGGGGCGGTCGCGGGCATACAGATCGGGCGCGGCCAGCGCCTGTTGCAGGGTGGCGATCTCCTGCTCCAGCTTCGCCATGCTGGCGGGCAGCGTATCCAGCGCATGTTGCTGCTTGAAGGTGAGCCGGCGCTTGGCTGGCTCAGCGGCGGGCTTGGCGGCCTGCCGCGGGGTGCGCGCGGCCGGCGCGCCCGGCTTGGCCGTCACGCCGGCGCCACGCTGGGCCAGCATGTCCGAATAGCCGCCGGCATATTCCTGCCAGCGTCCGGCCTCCTCGGCCACGATCACGCTGGTGCAGACGCGGTCGAGGAAGTCGCGGTCGTGGCTGACCACCAGCACCGTGCCGGCATAGCTGGCCAGCAGCTCCTCCAACAGGTCGAGTGTTTCCAGATCCAGGTCGTTGGTCGGCTCGTCCAACACCAGCAGGTTGGAGGGGCGGGCAAGTGCGCGCGCCAGCATCAGCCGCCCCCGCTCCCCGCCCGAGAGCACGCCGACCGCGGTGCCCGCCTGTTCCGGCAGAAACAGAAAATCCTTCAGATACCCGATGACATGACGCTTCTGCCCGGCCACCTCCACCGTCTCGCCGGTGCCGCCGGTCAGCGTCGCCTGCACCGAGAGCGCGGGATCGAGGCTCTCCCGGCTTTGATCCAACGCGACCATGGCCAGCCCGGTGCCCAGCGTGATTGCCCCGGCATCGGGCGCCAGCGCGCCGGTCAGCAGTTGCAGCAGCGTGGTCTTGCCGGCGCCATTGGCACCGATCACGCCGATCCGGTCGCCGCGCAGGATGCGGGTGGAAAAATCCGTGACCACGGGCCCGCCGCCGAAATCCTTGGCGATGCCCTCGGCCCGGATCACCAGCGTACCGCCGCCCTCGGCCTCCGCCGCATTCATCCGGACGGTGCCGACCACGCGCAGCGCCTCCCGCCGGCGCTGGCGCAGCGCGGCGAGTTCGCCGACGCGCCGCATGTTGCGCTTGCGCCGGGCGGTGACGCCGTAGCGCATCCAATGTTCCTCGCGCACGATCTTGCGGTCCAGCTTATGCGCGTCGCGCTCCTCCTCCTCCAGCACCTGGTCGCGCCAGGCTTCGAACTGCGCGAAGCCCTGGTCGAGCCGCCGGGTGGTGCCGCGATCCAGCCAGACCATGCTGCGCGACAGGCGTTCGAGAAAGCGGCGGTCATGGCTGATGGTCACCAGCGCGCCGCGGAACTGCGCCAGCTCGGCCTCCAGCCAGGCGATCGCCGGTAGGTCGAGATGATTGGTCGGCTCATCCAGCAGCAGGATATCGGGGTTGGGGGCGAGCGCGCGGATCAGCGCGGCGCGGCGCATCTCGCCGCCCGAGAGCCGGGCCGGCGGTGCCTCTGGATCGAGCCCGAGCTCGTCCAGCAACCAGCGGGCGCGATGCGGATCATCGCTGGGGCCGAGCCCGGCTTCGACATAGGCCCAGATCGTCGGGGCGGCGCCGAAATCCGGCTCCTGCGGCAGGGCGCGCAGCGTTGCGCCGGGTTGCAGGAAGCGGGTGCCGCGTTCCGGCTGCACGGCGCCGATGGCGATCCGAAGCAGCGTCGATTTGCCCGAGCCATTGCGCCCGACCAGCGCCAGCCGATCCCCCGCGCCGACGGCGAGCCCGGCGCCAGCGAGCAACGGCGTGCTGCCCAGATGCAGGTGGATGTCGTTCAACAGCAGAAGGGGTGGGGCCATGCGCGCCGAAAGGGGGGCGAAGCGGCGGCCGCGTCAAGCGGCCTTCGGTCGCGGCCGGTGCCGCGCGCCTGAGGACACGGGGATTGCCGCGCGGCGATTGCGGGCAAATAGGCCTAAACCAGCGGTCCACGCCTTTGGCGGGTAGAGCAGGCTTCGGGGGGATGGATCCCAAGGTGCTCCATCCCCCGACACTGACCTGCTCTCATCCCCAAAGACTCTCAAAACGCTGCGTGGATGCGGGCGGTGACGATCGGGGTCGGGCCGCGATCGCGATTATAGGCGGGGTTCTTTACGAAGCCCCCGCCCAGCGCGGCGTGCAGCCCGGGGGCGAGGCGCATGTCGTAGTAGGTCTCGACGACGGATTCATACCCGTAGTTCAGCCGGCCATCGCCGGTGATGAAGCCGAGGCCGCCGGCTTCCAGGAAGCGCTGATGCGCCTGGGTGATGCCGCCGACATTAAAGCCGAGGCCCACCGTATCGCCGGGCCGCTGCCAGCCATGCCCGTTCACGGAGACGCCGGCCGAGACCGACCAGTCCATTTCCGTGAACATCCAGTTCTGGTTGCGGCCATTGTTCCAGCCGAGCCGGGCGAAGACGCCGAAGCTCTGGTTGATCTGCTGTTCCATGTTGACGCCGGCCATGATCTTCGAGCGATAGGCGCGCTGGTAGTTATCGAAATAGACCTCGCGCGGCAGGCCGGCCTGCACGCCTTGGGTCAGGTCGTTCCAAAGTGTCGAGCGGGTATGGGAGACGCCGCCCAGCAGCCGCACCGTGCCGGGCTGGCCGGCGATGGTATAGCTGCGGTCGCCTTGCAGCAGGTATTGCAGGCCGAGCAGGTACTTGGTGTCGAGCGCCAGGGTATTGGCGTCCTTGGCGACGCGGAAGACGCCGGCATGCAGCGCGTGCTTCCCATCCTCCCATTCCACCACCCCGCCTTCGGTGAAGCCGCGCGCATCGGCGGCGAAATCGAAGGCGCCGGTGCCGACCAGGCCCCATTGCATGAACTGGGTGCGGCCATCATGCGCGTAGCGATTGTCGTCGAAGAAGTCCCAGACGCTGAACTTGCCGACGCTGATGGTGATCCGCTCGGTCGGCAGCGGGCCGGTGAAGCGCATCGGGTCGTCGTCGGTGCCGCGGGTCTCCCCGGACAGGGGGATGGTCTGGCGGATGAAGGCCCGCGGCAGCCAGGCCACCGGCTCCGTGGTGCCGAGGCGAAAGGCCTCACCGTTCGGGTAGCTGGCGACGCCCTGGGAGTTGGAGATGCCGTAGCCGCGCGTCACGCTCGGCACCACGACGAACTCGGCATTGGTCCATAGCCGCCGGCCGATCACCACATCGATGGATTCGGTGTTGCGGCTGCTCGGCTTCCCGGTGAGCGACACCTCGCCGCTATAGGGGCTGATCATGGCCGGCTTGGATTGCACGATGCCGGTCGCCTGCCCGCGCAGGAACCAGCCTTCCTGCTCGATGCGGGCGAGCCATCCCTCGGCGCCATTGATCATCGAATCAAGGTTCTGCTGATAGATCGGCCCAGCGACGCTGCGCTGCGCCGCCGCTTCGGGCGCCCAGCACAGCAGCGCCGCCGGCAGAAAGGCCGCGGCCAGCGCTTGTCGCGCGGTGTGGCGCTTCCCTGCCATGCTGTCCTGCCTTCTCGCCCGCGATGACCCGCGCACCGCTACGGCCCGGCATGCCAAATCCGGAGCCAAACGCCTAGAGCAGTTCGATCAAACGCCTTTCCGCTGGGGCTGGGGTGGGCGGCAAGCCCCCGGGCCCAGGGTTCGCTGAATCTTAATAAAACCCTCTTGCAAACGGGATTTGACCGGAAGACCGCTGCGGAGGATTCTGTATGCTGCTGAGGAGCGCGTACCAATGTCCGACCTGCCTTTCGCCGCCGCTGATCTTGAACTGCTGCGGCAGTGGGACACGCCCACCATCTGCAATGCGCTGGAGATGGTGGTGCCGACGCGGCGTGGTCGTGGCTTTACGGTGCGCCCTTTCGTCGTTGCCGACCCGTCCCTGCGGCCGGTCTGCGGTCTCGCCCGCACGGGACAAGTGCGCGCTGCCGCCCCGTCCGGCCGGACCCGAGAGGATGACCGCGCCGCCCGTATGGCCTGGTACGACTACGTCGCCGATGCCCGGCTGCCGACCATCGCGGTGATCGAAGATCTCGACGAAGAACCCGGTTTTGGCACCTTCTTTGGTGAGTTGACCAGCACGCTGCATCAAGGGCTGGGCTGCCTTGGCTGCGTGACCTCCGGTGCCTTCCGCGACCTCGGCGCGCTTGCCCCTGGCTTTCAGATCCTTGGCGGCATGGTGAACCCGAGCCATGCCTTCCTGCACGTGGTGGATTTCGGCCGCGAGGCGCTGGTCCATGGCATGACCTGCGGGCATGACGAGGTGGTGCATGCGGACCGGCACGGCGCTGTCGTCATCCCTGACCACGCCGTCCGCCAACTGCCGGCGGTGATCGACGTGTTGCAGCGGCGGGAGGCGGTGGTGATGGAGGCCGCCCGCCAGCCGGGATTTTCGCCAGACATGCTGCGGGAAGCGTTCCGCCAGGCCGACGAGATCGACTGAAAGCCGGCCCGGTCAGCCGGCCTCGATGCCCGCCTCCCGCACCAGCGCGGCCATCGTCTCCCGCTGCGCGGCGACGAAGGCGGCGAAGGCGGCGGGGGAGGTGCCAAGCGTCTCGGTCCCGAGCTGCGCGAAACGTTGGATGACCGCCGGGTCGCGCAGCGCATTGCTGAAGGCGGCATAGAGCGTATCGATCACCATCTTCGGCGTGCCGGCCGGCGCAAACAGACCGTTCCATTCATAGAGGTCGCAGTCCGGATACCCCGCCTCGGTCAGCGTCGGCACGTTCGGCAGCGCGGCAAGGCGCCTTTCGCCCGCCACCGCATAGGCGCGCAGCTGCCCTTCCTGGACGAGTTGCGCGGCGGTGTTCACCGTGGCGAAGGTGAAGGCGACCTCCCCGGCCAGCACCGCCTGCATGGCGGTGGACCCGCCGCGATAGGGCGCGTGCTCCATCTGCAGGCCGGCGGCGCGGGCGAAGAGCACGGCAGCAAGCTGCGCCCCGGTGCCATTGCCGGAGGAGCCATAGGTGACCCCGCCCGGCTTGGCCCGCGCCGCGGCGACGAAGGCGGCCAGCGTGGTCGGGCCGGACAGCGGCGCGATCATCACCTGCGGCAACCGCGTCAACTGGCTGATGGGCGTGAAGGCGGTGGCGTAATCGAAGGGCAGGCCGCGCAGCATGGCCGGGTTCACCGCATGGCCCAGCGCATCGATCAGCAGCGTATAGCCATCCGGCGCGGCGCGGGCGACTTCGGCGGCACCGATGGAGCCACCGGCGCCGGCCCGGTTTTCGACCACGATCCCCCGGCTGAAGCGGGCGGAGAGCGGGCCGGAGAGCAGCCGCGCCGTCACATCCGTGCCACCGCCCGGGGGGTAGGGGGAGATGATGCGGATCGGCTTGTCCGGCCAGGCGGCGCGGGCCGGCAAGGCGGGCAGGGTGAGCAGCGCGGCGAGAGCATGGCGGCGAAACATTGCGACACCTTCTTCTTATCCGAACATCATCGATCATTGGCTTAGGCCGATCGCGAAAGCGAGGGGCATTCGCGCCAGCCGTCAGGCGCCCTATCCTGCCGGCATGCTGACGCCACCGCCCGATGCGCCCGTCCTCGCCACCGTCCGCCCGGACTGGGTGGATAATAACGGACATATGAATATGGGGTACTATCTTGTCGTTTTCGACATGGCCTGCGACACGCTCTGGGGGGAACTCGGCCTTGGCGCGCCGTTCCGGGCGCGCGGCTTCACCACCTTCGCCGCCGAAACCTGGGTGAACTATGTGCGTGAACTGCATGCCGGGCAGCCGCTGACCAGCACCAGCGAAGTGCTGGGCCATGACGCCAAGCGCCTGCTCTGCCGGCATTATCTATTCCATGCG
>CAITYE010000017.1 GCA_903896535.1 uncultured Paracraurococcus sp. | reverse complement strand
GACCCCATTCGCTATTTCCTGCTGCGGGAAGTGCCGTTCGGCAATGACGGCGATTTCTCCCGCGCCGCGCTGGGCAACCGCACCAATGGCGAGCTGGCGGATACGCTGGGCAATCTGGCCAATCGCACGCTGTCGCTGATCCAGCGGAATTGCGAGGGCAAGCTGCCGGCCGCCACGCCCGGACGCGCCGAGGATGCGGCGCTGCTCGATGGCCTTACCGCGCTGCCCGGCCGCGTTGGCCAGCAGCTGCTGGCGCAGGAATTCCACCTCGCGCTGGAAGCGATCATGGCCGAGGCGCGGGCGGCCAATGGCTATATCACCACCCAGGCCCCCTGGGCGCTGAAGAAGACCGATCTGGTCCGCATGGCCGAGGTGCTGCGCCATTTGCACACGGCGCTGCGCTGCTACGCCACCGTGCTCCAGCCCTTCATGCCGACGACCATGGCCGGGCTGCTCGACCAGCTCGGCGTGCCGGGCGAGGCGAGGGGGCTCGGCGCGCTCGCCGCCCCGCTGCCGGAGGGCACCGCCCTGCCGCCGCCGAGCCCGCTCTTCCGCAAGATCGAAACGCCGGCCTGAGCATGCTGGTCGATAGCCACTGCCATCTGGACTACTTCACCGCCGCCGAGATCGACGCGGTCATCCAACGCGCCACGGAGGCCGGCGTGACGCACCTCGTCACCATCGGCACCCGCATGGGGCAATCGGCCGAGGCCATCGCGCTGGCCGAGCGGCATGACGGCGTCAGCGCGACGATCGGCGTCCATCCGCATAATGCCGGCGAGCCCGAGGGTCTGCCGAGCGTCGCGGAGCTGGTTGCCCTGACGCACCATCCCAAGGTCATCGGCATCGGCGAGTCGGGGCTCGACTATTTCTACGACACATCGCCGCGTGACGCGCAGCGCCAAGGCTTCCGCACCCATATCCGCGCGGCGCGGGAAACCGGGCTGCCGCTTTGTATCCATGCCCGGCAGGCCGATGAGGATGTGCTCTCTATATTAAGGGAGGAGCACGGGCAGGGCGGGGCCTTTCCCTTCCTGCTGCACTGCTTCTCCTCCGGCCCCGATCTGGCGCGCCAGGCGGTGGCACTGGGCGGCTATATCTCCTTCTCCGGCATCCTGACCTTCCCGAAATCGCCGGAGCTGCGCGCCCTGGCCGCCGAATTGCCGGCGGAGCGGCTGCTGGTGGAGACCGACAGCCCCTACCTCGCCCCGGTGCCGCTGCGCGGCAAGCGCTGTGAGCCCGGCTATGTGGTGCACACCGCGAAGGTACTCGCGGAGACGCGCGGCCTAGGGATGGCCGCGCTCGGGGCGCTGACGACGGAGAATTTCCGCCGGTTGTTCACGAAGGCCCCGCAGGGGTGAGTTCGGGCGGGCCATGCGCGTTGGCGCCCGGCGTGCCCGGGAATAGCAGCATGGCGAATAGGGCCATCGTGGCGAACCAGACCGGGTAGAGCAAAACGATAACGGCATGCGCCGAATAGGGCTGCGCGGCGATGACCAGCAGCAGAACCACCAGCAGACCGCTCGGCACCGCCCACCAGCCGCTGCGCCCCATATCGTGCAGCCGGCGCACCGCCAGGCTGAAGGCCGGCACCAGCAGCACCGCCAGGACGGCAACATCCCCCGCCTCGCCCAGCCCGGACCGCCGCGCGAGCCGGGATAGCGGGATGAAGACCACCGCCTGGAACAGCGTGAACCACAGCAGCTCCGCCCGGCAGGCCCGGCCGCGCAGGCGCAGGCCGCGCCGCAGCGCCTGGCGGATCGCGACCGATGGCCTCAGCGGAGGCTGGAAGACCGGCGGCCCCATCGCGCGGGGATCGGCGCCATGGGCATTGTCGCCCGGCGTCGCGCGAAGCCCGAGGCCGGCCAGGAGCAGCAGCCCGGCCAGCCCGGCCAGCAGGCGAAGCAGGCCGCCATCCTCAGGCGGGCGGGACTGGCTGAGGATATAGGTCACGGCAAGCGTTGCCACGGGCGGCAGCAGCCACCAGCCGCTGCGCCCGGCATCCTGCACCCGCCGGACCGCGAGCCCGAGCGCGCCGACCGCCAGCATCACCTGCAATACGCCGCTGCTGGTCAGCAGGTCGGTCAGCTCCAGCCGCGCCAGCAGCCAGGCCAGTGCCCAGACGCTGGCGCCGAGCAGCAGCGTCCAGGCGAATTCCTGCCGGCTCGCGCGGCCCTTGAAGCTGGCGTAGTTTTGCAGCGCGACCCTGATGGCAGCGGTAAACCCCATGTCCAAACTCCCCACCGGTCTGGCTGTACTATGTTGAAGATCACCTTGCTTGGCACTGGCGGGTCGGGCGGCGTGCCGCTGCTGGGCGGGCCGGACGAGGGCGGGGAATGGGGCGAATGCGACCCCGCCGAGCCGCGCAACCGCCGCACCCGCACCGCCGCGCTGATCCAAAGCGCCGCCGGCGGGCGGCTGTTGATCGATGCCGGGCCGGATTTGCGGGCACAATTGCTGGCGGCCAGGGCAGGGCGGGTGGATGCGGTGGTCTTCACCCATGCCCATGCCGACCACATCCTGGGGATCGATGACCTGCGGCAGGTGAACCGCAATATCGGCGCGGCGCTGCCGGCCTATGGCACCCGGGTGACGCTGCAGAAGCTGGATGACCGGTTCGACTACGCCTTCATGGGGCCGACGCCACCTTTCTTCTATCGCCCGGCGCTGGAGCCGATCCGCGTCGCCTATGGCGAGGAACAGAGCATGGCCGGCATGCCGGTGCGGCTGTTCCGCCAGGACCATGGGGTGATGGATTCCCTGGGGCTGCGGATTGGCGACTTCGCCTATTCCACCGATGTGGCGCTGCTGCCGGAAGACAGCCTGGCGGCGCTGCGCGGCCTGGATACCTGGGTGGTCGGCTGCTTCACCAAGGGACCGCACAAGGTGCACGCCAATCTGGCCCAGGTGCTGGAATGGGTGGCGGAGCTGCGGCCGCGGCGGACGGTGTTGACGCATATGGGCACGGGGATGGATTTCGGCGCGCTGGCGCGGGAGCTGCCGGCGGGGATGGAGCCCGGCCATGACGGCATGGTGCTGGAGGTGCGGGCCTGATCGGTCGGCCGGCTTTCACACGGGTTTCGTGAAGCGACGTTAACCATTGTCCACCAGTGCAGCTGAAGACACCGCGCTTTGGGGCTGTAGCGCCAAGGGGGTGTTGTGGATGAAGTTACGTGAATTGAACGGGATCGCGCTTGGCGTGTCCTTGATCGCCCTGCCATCCATGGCTGGGGCGGAGCCTTTCAACCCTTATGCCGCGCCGACCAATCGCGGCCCGTCCAGCCAGGATGTGGCAGCGATCGGGGCCACCGCCGCGGCGCCGGGCACCCCCTATATCATCCCGACCGCGCCGGGCTGGTCGGTCACTTCGCTGCTGACGACCGGCAATGCGATGGCCGATGGCTATCGCTTGGGTGGCGTGCCGGATGGCGCCGCCGCGTATAGCAACGGCGATCGCACGATCACCGTGCTGATAAACCATGAGACCGCCTCCCCCGCGGGGACCGGCAGCGGCAGCGCCGGCAATTCGGCCGGGCATGGCGGGACCGCCGGTGGCTATGTCTCGCAATGGGTGATCAACAAGGACACGCTGCAAGTCATCAGCGGTCGGGATTTCGTGAATACGCCCGCCAATTTCAACGTCTGGAGCAGCGGGACCAGCAGCTGGGTCGCGGGGAATACCATTCCCGGCGACTCGCGGCTGAACATCGCCCGTCTTTGCTCGGCCGATATGGCGCCCACCTCGGCCTTCTACAACGCGGCGACCGGGCTGGGCTTCAACGGCAAAATCTTCCTGAACGGGGAAGAAGGCGGCGGTGGCCTGGGCCGCGCTTTCGGCTGGGTGGTCGGGGAACAGAAGGCCTATGAACTGCCGGTCTTCAAATCCGCCTTCACCAGCAGCACCCCCAACACCATTCCGGCCTTCGAGAACCTGCTGGCCAATGCCGCCACCGGCAACAAGACGGTGGTGATGGCGAACTCCGATGGCGGCACGAACCAAGTTTCGCTGTATATCGGTGACAAGCAGAGCACCGGCAATGCGGTGGAGAAGGCGGGGCTCAACAACGGCCAAGTCTACGGCATCAAGGTGGCCGGGGTGACCACCGAGGATCGCACCACCAATGTCGGCATCGCCAAGGGCGGGACTGGCATCGGCAGTGGCACGACGGCCGCCATCAGCCTGGCGACCCCGAACAATGGCACCACCTTCCTGCGCCCGGAAGATGGTACCTGGGACCCGCGTAACCCGAACCGCTACCTCTTCGTCACCACCGACCGCGGCAACACTGCGGCCGATGGCGGGACGCTGTCCGGCAGCACCTTCGTCAGCGGGGCCGGCCAGGTCGGCCGCTCGCGGCTCTGGGCCATCACCTTCGATGACATCAACAACATCAACACCGCCGGCGGCGCCACCGGGCGGATTGAGATGCTGCTCAACGGCACCGAGGGCGGCGACATGTTCGACAATATGTCGATCGATGACCGCGGCATCGTCACACTGCAGGAAGATATCGGCAACTCGGCCCATAACGGGAAAATCTGGACCTACGACACGAATACCGGCGTGTTCTCGATGATCTTCAAGCACGATCCCAGCAAGTTCGGGGATCTGATTGCCGGTGTCTTCAGCGCGCCGACCGCGCCTTTCACCACGGATAAGGAAACCTCCGGTGTCCTCGACGTGACGGCGCTGTTCAGCGACGCCGCCTGGTATGGCAATGGTGGGCGGGTGCTGCTGGCGGTCGACCAGGCGCATTTCAGCTGCCCAGTTGTCCGAAGGCGGCCAGTTGATGCTGCTGACCTCGGTGCCGGAGCCGGCGAGCATGTTGCTGCTCGGCGCCGGGCTGTTCGGGCTCGGCGCGGTGCGCCGGCGCCGCTAGAGCATGCTGCGTTCACATAGGTTCACGCAGCCCGCTCTGGCATGTGTTGGATCGCGCGATGCAGCGCCTTTGGCGATCCGGCCGCAACGCATCGCGTTCTAAGCGGGACGGCCGCCCCGCGGCCAACCCAAACGACTGAAACCGCCGCCCGGGTCGCAAGGCCCGGGCGGTTTTTTATGACCGGGCCGGCCTGGCCGGGATCAGCGGCAGGGGTAGCGGGCGGCGAAGGCGGCGACGACGATCGCCGCCGCGACCCGGCGCTTATAGTCCGGATTGGCCTGGGCGAAGGCCACGAAGGTTTCCGCCAGTTCCGGGTAATCAACCCCGCTGGGCAGGCAGAACACCGCCCGGATCGGGCGGCCCGGGACAGCTTCATTGCCGCTGGCCAGCACGGCAAGCTGGGCCACGGTGCCGACCACGCTATCGATCAGCACGATGCAGTTCAGCCGCTGTTCCCGGGTCTGGCGTTCGGATTGGCCGGTCACCGGGCGCAGCCCGGTTTCGCAAAAGCGGACCGCATCCTCGACGGCGACGCTGGGCACACCGGCCGCAACGGGCGAGACCAGCGCGAGGCCGGACAGCAGCCCCAGGATGGCCGGGATGGCAGAGCGGGTCGGCAGGCGCATGGCACGGGGTCCTTGGTTCAGAGAGGCGCAAGCCCATCCGTTGCCGCAGCCATCGGCCAGACGCAAAAGACAGTTTTGCAACAGCCGGGCGGCCCGGCATGGTTTCCCCCAGGCTTTTCCACAGGTTCTTATTTTCCATAATACATCTTATGCGGCAATTGGATGCTGTGGAAAACCGCCGGCCGGCTTGCGCCCTGGGCCTGGCTCTGCCACCCCGACCCGCGCCACCCGCCCCGGAGACCGCCATGCCCGACGCCGCCAAGCCCACGCCTGAGACCGCCATCGCCCGGCTGCTGGCGATCATGGCCCGGCTGCGCGACCCCGTGGCCGGCTGCCCCTGGGACCAGGTGCAGGACTTCGCCTCGATCGCGCCCTATACCATCGAGGAAGCGCACGAGGTCGCCGACGCCATCAGCCGCGGCCCGGATTTCCCGGCGCTGCAGGATGAGCTGGGCGATCTGCTGTTCCAGGTCGTCTACCACGCCCGGATGGCCGAGGAGGCAAATCGTTTCGATTTCGCCGCGGTAGCGGAGACCATTTCCGACAAGATGATCCGCCGCCATCCGCATGTCTTTGGTGAAGGCGCCGCCCGCGATGCCGCCGGGCAGATCGCCGCCTGGGACGCCCAGAAGGCCACGGAGCGCGCCGCCCGCGCCGAGAGCGGGACCCTGGCCGGGGTGCCCTTGGCCCTGCCCGCCCTGACTCGGGCGGAAAAGCTGACCCGCCGCGCCGCCCGGGTTGGCTTTGACTGGCCCGACGCCGCCGCCGTGCTGGACAAGCTGGAAGAAGAAGCCGCCGAGCTCCGCGCCGAATTGCCCGGCGCCGATCCCGCGCGGCTGGCCGATGAGGTGGGCGACCTGCTGTTCGTGCTGGCCAACCTCGCCCGCAAGCTCTCGCTCGACCCCGAGGAGTGCCTGCGCCAGGCCAATGCCAAGTTCACGCGACGCTTCAATAGCGTGGAGCAACGCCTTGCAAAGGAAGGACTTTCCCCGGCCGATGCGACGCTGGAAGCGATGGAGGCCGCCTGGGTGGCGGTGAAGGTGGCGGAGCGGTCTGGAACGAAGTGAGCCCAAACCCGGAACGGGCACCCACACCGCCGGGGAATATATTCTTTAAGCCCCGCCGCGCCCGCTTAACATGCCGCCTGCCCGCCCTTGCCGCTTGACCCGCCCGCCCCGGCCCGCTCCCATACCCGCCGGGAGATCACCCAAAACCAGACGCCAAAACCACTAGAAGGAGATGCCGCATGCGTGCCTGGGCCGTCGTCGAAACCGGCAAGCCGCTCAAGGAGATTGAGCTGCCAACCCCGGAGCCCCAGGGCGCCCAGGTGCTGCTGGAAGTCACCCATGCCGGGGTCTGCCATTCCGACCTGCATATCTGGGAAGGCGGCTACGATCTCGGCTCCCGCGGCGTCATGAAGCTGACCGATCGCGGCGTCACCCTGCCGCTCGCCATGGGGCATGAGATTGTCGGCCGCGTGGTCAAGCTCGGCCCGGATGCGCATAACCAAGGCAGCAAGGTCGGCGACCTCCGCGTGGTCTTCCCCTGGGTCGGCTGCGGTACCTGTGAGGCCTGCCAGCGCGATGAGGAGAATATGTGCGTCACCGGCCGGGCGCTGGGCGTCTTCCAGCACGGCGGCTACGCCACCCATGTGCTGGCCACCCATGTGAAGCACCTGGTGGATATCGAGGGCGTGGACCCCGCCTTGGCCGCGACCTATGCCTGTTCCGGCATCACCGTCTATTCCGCCATCAACAAGCTGCTGCCGATGAACCCGAAGACGCCGATCGTCCTGGTCGGCGCCGGCGGGCTGGGCTTGCAGGCCATCGCCATCCTGAAGGCGCTGGGGCACCAGAATATCTGCTCGGTCGATATCGACGCGACGAAGCTGGAAGCCGCCAAGGCCCAGGGGGCGAGCGCCACCGTGCTGGCCACCGCCGATGGCCCCGCCACCACCAAGGCGATCATCGCCGCCTGCGGTGGCCCGGCCATGGGGGTGATCGACCTGGTGAACGGCTCCGCCTCCTCCCGCTTCGCCTTCGATGCGCTGCAGAAGGGCGGCAAGCTGGTGCAGGTTGGCCTGTTCGGTGGGGAATTGCAGGTCCCGCTGCCGCTGATGCCGATGCGCGCGCTGACCATCCAGGGCAGTTATGTGGGCGATGTGAAGGAGTTGCGGGCGCTGATTGCCATCGCCAAGCAGGGCAAGATCCCCGCCATCCCGGTGGAGCTGACGCCGCAGAAGAACGCCGATGCGGTGCTGAACCGGCTGAAGAACGGCAAGATCACCGGCCGCGTGGTGCTGGTGGGCGAGTCCGCCTGAAGGCCCTGCCCTCGCCCCGGTTTTTCCTGAGAACCGGGGCGAGGATTGCTATTTAAAAGTTTGTAATCGAAGGGTTTAACCGCCCTTCGCCCCCTCCCAGTGCTCACCCCAATTATCCAGATAGGTGATCGCCTCCAGCGGCCCACGGCCCACCGGGCCGAATTTCCCCATCGGCCAGCCGATCGGCAGGATGGCGTAGGAATGCACCCCCGGCGGCAGGCCCAGCGCGGCTTCCGCCTCCTTCTCATAGATCAGGTGCCGGGTCGTCAGCGTGCTGCCCAGGCCCAGCGCCCGGGCGGCCAGCAGCATGTTCTGCACCGCGGGGTAGGCGGAGGCGCCGCTCATCCGGTTCGGCTTCGGGTCTTCCAGGCAGACGACGATCCAGACCGGGGCTTCGTGGAAATGCTCGGTCAGGTATTCCACCGCATTGTGCTGGCGGGCGTATTTCGTGGCATCGGTCCCCGGCGGCGGGGCGCTGGCCGCGTAGCGCGGGCCGATCACCTCGTCATAGGCCTTCTTGTACCAGCGCTGCACCGCCTGCTTCTTGGCGCCGTCCTTGATGACCAGGAAGCGCCATTTCTGGGTATTGCCGCCATTGGCCGCCGCCGCCCCGGCGCGGAGGATTTTGACGATCAGCGCATCCGGCACCGGGTCCGGCTTCAGCCGGCGCATGGCCCGGGTGGTCTGCATGATCTCAAAGACATCCTGGGTCACGGCGGCCTCCCCCTCTCCGGTTGCCGCAGTGTTTCACGCCGCGTGGCGCTGGGCCAGCCCGGGGTTTCGCGCGGCCACCCCGGGCTGGGCGGCGCTTCAGCCCGCGCGGCGGCGCCCGAAGCCGAGGCCGAGCAGCCCCGCGCCGAGTAGCGCCAGAGAGGCAGGCTCGGGGACCGAGACCAGGGCGGCAGTCCAGCTGGCCCCGATCTGGTTATCGCTGACATTATTGACGAATAACCCCTGTAACCCCTGTGCGTCCGTGACATAAGCCGCAGCATTATGTCCGTTACTGTACCAATACCCGGTGTGGAGGTGGGTCCAGGAGGCTTCGATCGCCCCTTGGGTATTGGTGCGGCTCCAATCGCCTGCTGCGGTGACCGCCCCGGTGGCATCGGTCGCGAAACCGCCAGTCACCGCGTCCGGCGCGGCGGTGCTGCGGAAGGTCCATCCACTGGCGCCGATGGCGGCGTAGGACAGGAAATCGCCGCTCGCCCAACCTTGGGCCAGGGTGGAGGTGCCGCCATTATCCAGGATGAAGGACACGGTCACCGCCTCCCCCACCGTCCCCGGCCAGCCGCCATAGGTGCTGGCATTGAGCGTGGTGTTCCAGGTCAGCGTGACCGGCGCCGCCGCCGCCGCGCCCGCCCCGCAGGCCAGCATCGCGCCGAGCAGCAGCGCCTTGGACGGGTTCATTCGCATCGCATCATCTCCAAAATTCATCTCCAACATTGAGTCCGTGACCGAGCGTATCGAGCCAGGCCGAAGAGCATCGCCCCTCATGCTAGAGCATGCTGCGTTCACATGCGTTCACGCAGCCCGCTCTAGCCTTTGTTGGATCGCGCGATTCAGCGTCTTCGGCGATTCCGCCTCAACGCATCGCGCTCTAGAGCATGCTGCGTTCACATGCGTTCACGCAGTCCGCTCTAGCCTTTGTTGGATCGCGCGATTCGGCGCCTTCGGCGATTCCGCCTCAACGCATCGCGCTCTGGGATCAGATAATAGCGACCCTCGGTCAACACGGCTTCGCGCGGGCGCCGCGGCCCGGGCCTCCCCAGCCGCGCGGAAGGCCTGGACCTGTAGCGCACGGTAATCTAGGGAAATAAAATGGATTCTTGACAGCCGGGCGCACCCAAGGGCGGCCCGCCAGGGTGCCCCGGGTCTCATGGCAGGCCGGCACAGCCGCCACGCGCCATGACTCAGCGTTGAGGAAAACTCCAACCCGGGGTGGCGCGTGGCCACCCCGGGCTGGGCGGCGCTTCAGCCCGCGCGGCGGCGCCCGAAGCCGAGGCCGAGCAGCCCCGCGCCGAGCAGCGCCAGAGAGGTGGGCTCGGGGACCGAGACCAGGGCGGCAGTCCAGCTTGCCCCGATCTGGTTATCGCTGACGTTGTTGACGTTCAAACCCGCGTCG
>CAITYE010000016.1 GCA_903896535.1 uncultured Paracraurococcus sp. | reverse complement strand
TCGTCTCAATTTTGACGTGATCCCTAGGAGCATCCTCCGCAGGTTTCGCATGGCAGTCATGGGGTATCGACAAATCACACCCCGTTACGGGTTATTTCAAAAACGCGGGTTGCCGACCCCATCCGGTCGCAAATAAGCCTTCTCCAACGCGGCGTTCTCTGATTCGTGAGTGCGGTGGATAAAGGAGTTTTCATGCGTTTTGTCGCTTCGACCGTGACTGCCTTCGCCCTCTTTGGTGGCGTGCTCGCCAGCCCAGGAGCAGAAGCCGCCAGCAATCGCCACGGCCAAGAAGCGCGCAATGGCCGGGTGGCGTCCCATCCGACGTATCGCGGCAGCAGCCATTCGGCCCGCGCGCGCACGGCGCTCGCTTCGACCATGGCGCCAGACCCGCAGACCAGCCTCGCCTTCCTGAACAGCGTCGCGCCCCTCGCGCCTTTGCCCGCGCCCCGCATCGCCTCCTCCAGCCTACGCGTGCCGACTGCAGCAGTCGCATCCAACGGCTTGCCCTTCGCCTATAACGCCTATGCGACCGGCCTATGGGCCGGCGAGACGAGCTTCGGCGGTCGGCCTCGGGGCGGCCTGCAATGCGTGCCATATGCCCGGCAGGTCAGCGGCATCGAAATCCGCGGGAATGCCCGGTACTGGTGGAGTACCGCGTCCGGTCGCTACGACCGCGGGCAACGGCCGGAGCCGGGTGCGGTGCTGGCCTTTCGTGCCTCGGGCGGTATGCGCAACGGCCATGTCGCCGTTATCAGCCGGGTCTTCGGCCCCCGCCATGTCCAGATCGACCACGCCAACTGGGAAGGCCCTGGTATGCACAAGGGCTCAATCCATCACAATGTGAATGTGATCGATGTCTCCCCGGCCAATGATTGGACGGCAGTTCGCGTGCAGATCGGCTATGACGAGGGCAGCTTCGGGCGGACTTATCCGACCCATGGCTTCATCTACAACCGCGGTGACAGCGGCACGCTTTACGCACAGACGCCGCGTCTGCAAACCCGGGTGCTGGAAGAAGTGGCGGAAATGCCAGCGGCGGGCGCAGGGCGCCGCCGCTGAGGGTAGGGCGGACAGCAGCCAACTGCGGCCCGCACCGCGAGGCTGCTGCTGGGGCGTAACCCCCTAGAGCATGCTGCGTTCACATACGTTCACGCAGCCCGCTCTAGCATGTGTTGGATCGCGCGATTCAGCGTTATCGGCGATTCCGCCTCAACGCATCGCGCTCTAAGCCGCGTAGACCAACCGCTCGAAGCCAGCGAAGATCTCCAGTACGCGCGGATCAGCGAAGGGCATCAACTGGGTTGTCAGGACCCCGGCTCGGCCGCGCCCCGGGTCGATCCAGTAATAGGTATTTGCCAGCCCGGCCCAGGCCATGCTGCCGGCCGCTCGGCCGCCCGGAACATCCTGCTCGTTGATCAGGAAGCTTAAGCCCCACCCCTTGCGCATGTCGGGAAACAGGTCGAGGTCATGCGATCGGCCCGGCTGGGCCGTGACCATCGGTCGGACGGCCAGCGGGGAAATGCTGTCGCGCATCGCCTCGGCGACCATCGCTTCGGACAGCACCTGCGCGCCGTCCAGTGCGCCGCGATTCAACCACATCCGGCAGAACCGCAGATAGTCACGCGCGGTGCCGTAGAGGCCGCCGCCGCCCATGTCGAACTCTGGCTCCTGCGGCATTTCGAAGGGGATCGGGGTTATGCCGCCATCGGCGGTCCGCCGATTCATGAATGCCAATCGCGCCCGTTGCGGCTGGCCGATCCGAAAGCCGGTATCGCCCATCCCAAGCGGGCCCAGCACCTCATCGGCCAGCACCTCGCGCAGCCGACGGCCGGTTACGGCTTCGACCGCGCGCCCGGCCCAGTCGATGCCGATGCCGTATTCCCAGGCATCGCCGGGGTCGAAGACCAGCGGCGTGGTCAGCGTCTTCAGCCGGCAACTGCCGGTGCCGGGGATGTCGTTCGCCGCCATGTAGCGGTCGATATTCGCGTTCCAGGTATTGTAGGAAAAGCCGCTCGTGTGGGTCAGCAGATGCCGCAGCGTGATCGGCCGCCGGGCCGGGCGCAGCACCGGCTCGCCGCCCGGGGAGTAGCCTTCCAGCACGAGCGGCTTGGCGAGGTCCGGCAGCACGGCGCCGATCGGGGTATCGAGCGCGAGCCGGCCCTTCTCCACTTGCTGCAACGCGGCCGTGGTCGTCACGGCCTTGGTCATGGAAGCGATCCAACAGACGGTGTCGGCCGCCATCGCGGCTCCCGGCGCCCGTTCCCCAGCCGCTGCCTCAACCAGCGTACCAGCCGCATCGCCGGCGGTCACCGCCACGCCGCGGACCGCGCCGCTGGCGACGGCCTCCTCGAGTAATCGCTTGAGGGCGCTCATGTCGGTTGCCCGCGCTTATGTGCAATGAGCGCCATCAGGCGCCGGTCACGCCACGCGCTGCGCTCCCCGATCGCCTCGAGCGAGAGCGCCGCCCGGCGTTCGGCGGTGACGCGGGCGACGGTCTCGGCATCGTAGTGATAGGGCGTCTGCTCGTCCGTGATGCCGCCCATCAGCGGTCCGAAGCGCTCAGCATAATCGGCCACGCCCCCGGGCGCGTTCATGTCGATCGTCTCGAAGGGCCCCATGAAGGCCCAACGCAGACCCAGCCCATCCTTGATGCAGGCATCGACATCAGCAACCGACATCACCCCGTCGCGCACCATGCGGAAGGCCTCGGCAACCAGCGCCGCCTGCAGGCGATTGAGCACGAAGCCGCGGGTTTCCTTCAGCGCCACCACCGGGACCTGGCCGACCTTGTCCATCAGCGCCCGGGTGCGGGCGATCACCGCCGGATCGGTCCAGGGTGCGCCGACCAGCTCGACCAGCGGCACCAGATAGGGCGGGTTCACCGGATGGGCGACAAGACAGCGGCCGCGCCCGGCGAGATTGCCGGTAAACTCGCTGGCAGGAATGCCAGAGGTGCTGCTAGCCAGCACCACGTCGCGCGGGCAAAGCCGGTCGAGCTCAGCGAAGAGGTCTTGCTTTGGCGGCAGCCGCTCCGGCCCGTTTTCTTGCACATGCACCGCCCCCGCGACGCATTCGGCCAGGGTCGGCGCGGCGGTGATGCGGGCAGCGATCGTCGCTGGGCTTTCCTGCACAAGACCCGCGGCCTTGAGATCGGCCAGCCGCTCGGCGATCAGGTCCAGCGCCTGTTCGGCCACGCCCGGCATCTTGTCCCAGAGACGGACCTCCAGCCCGGCGCGGGCGAAGACCATTGCCCAGGCCCGGCCGATCAGCCCGGCGCCCACCACCGCTATGCGTTCCATCGCCGTTTCCCCCGTGTCACCGACCGTTACATGCGCGCCGCTTGATCGGCGGCGAGCATCGGCCGATCTAACGACGCATGATGATTGAGCGCAACGCGAGCCCCACGGCACCGCATACCCCCCTGGTCTGGGGCTGGGGCGCCCTGTTGCTGGGCGTTTGCCTGTCGCTGACCGGCTTCGTCGCCCTGCTACGGGCCTTCAGCGCGCTGTTTCGCTGAGATGTGGCCAGATTTCCTCGCCGGCTGGATCAGGTTGCGGACGCAGTGGCGCGGCTTCGAGCTGCCGCTGCTGGCCAGCCCGCTTTTGCCGGCAGCCTTCATCGGGACCTTGGCCGGGGAGCAGCGGATCGTCGTCGGCTGTCTGCTCGGTTTCGGAGCGAGCCTGCTGGCCGCGCGCCGGCTCCGCCGCGGCAGGCTGGGCGACGCTCGTTTCGCCGCCTGGATCATGGCGGTCGGCACCGGGCTGGCGGGCTTCATGGGGGCGGGCCTGGGGTTTTTTGCCCTGGTCCTCGCCGCCGGCGCGTTCTTTGGCACCCGGCACCTCTTCGCTGCCTTGCCGGAGCACGTGCCACCGCCGGCCCCACCCCCGCCGCCGCCCGCCGCCATCGTGCAAGCGCGGGCCCGTCTTGCCCGGGTCATGGCGGTGGCCGACGCGCGCGGCGATGCCCGGCTGCGTATCGCCGCGAGCGCTGTCCAGGACGCGGTGGAGGAGCTGGCAGGCCGACCGGATCGCCTGACGGCGGTGCAGCCCTTCCTAAGCATGCAGGTCGATGGGTTGGAGCGGATCGCCGCCCGGTTGGCCAATGGCGCGACGCCGCCGCCGGAGTTGACGCCCTTGCTCGACGACTTCACCACGGCCGCCCGCGACCGGCATGAGAGGATCAGGCGCGATGAGAGCGCGGCGCTGGCGTTGCATGTGCAGCACCTGACCGAACGGCTCCGCGCAGCGGGTTATTAAGCTTCCGATACCGGGTGGACGTTAAAAGCGCTTGGCATGGGGGCGGGCCTCACCCTAAGGGCGCGGCCGCGACATGATATGCCCAAGGAGCACCGATGCTGATCCGCCGCCACATCCTGCCGGCCGCAGCAGGCCTGCTCGCCGCCCCCGGTCTCGCTGTTGCGCAAAGCTGGCCGCGCCAGCCAATCCGCCTCGTCGTGCCCTTTCCGCCCGGCGGCAGCGTCGATGCCATCGCCCGGTTGCTCCAGCCGCATCTGCAGGCCGATCTCGGGGTGCCCGTGGTGGTTGAGAACCGGGCCGGTGCCTCTGGCGCGCTCGGCGCGCTAGCCGTCGCCAAAGCGGCGCCGGACGGGCAGACCTTCCTCAATATCTTCGACACCTTCGCCGTCGCCCCGGCGCTGATGCCCAATCTCGGTTATGATTCGCAGAAGGATCTGGACCCGGTCCTGCTCTTCGGCACCTCGCCCAATGTCATCACCGTGCCGAAGGGCCGCCCCTTCGTTGATTTCGCTGGGCTGATCGCAGCGGCCAAGGCCAAGCCGGACAGCATCACTTACGGCACCATCGGCAACGGCTCGCTCGCCCATCTGACCATGATGCTGCTGCAGAAGGCCGCCGATATTTCCCTGGTGCATGTGCCCTATCGCGGCGGCGGGCCGCTGACCGTCGCCGCCGCGGCGGGGGAAGTCGATTTGCCAACCGCGACGGTTTCTATCTTCAGCGGACTGCTGGCCGACGGGCGCCTGCTGGCACTGGCAACGACCGGCCCGCAACGGGCCCGAGCACTGCCGAATACGCCGACACTGCGCGAGCTGGGCCAGCCGGTCGAGGCCGAGGCCTTCTGGGGCACCCTGGCCCCGGCCGGGACCCCGGCGCCGATCCGCGAGCGCTTCGCCGCAGCGCTGACCAAGGCGCTTGCCGTTCCCGAGGTGAACCAGCGGCTAACCGGCACCCTCGGCGTCGATGTGGCGCCGCGCGATGCCGCGTCTTTCCGCGATTTCCTCCGCCAGCAGATGGAGATTTGGGGCCGCGTGGTGCGCGAGAACAGCATCCGCCCGGACTGAGGTCGCCCATGACCGCCCCCGCCCCACCCCCGCGCCGCACGGGGCTCGCCCGCCGCGCGCTGCCGTTGTTCTGTGCGGCGGCCCTGCCCGCGGCCGCACAGCCGGCGCCGATCCGCCTTATTGCCCCCTTCCCGCCCGGCGGCAGCGTCGACACCATCGCGCGGTTGCTGGCGCCGGGCTTGCAGGAGCGGCTTGGCCAACCGGTGATCGTTGAGAACCGTGGCGGTGCGGCGGGGGCCATCGGCACCCTGGCCGCCGCCCGCGCCGCGCCGGACGGACTGACCTGGCTGTTCGCCTTCGATAGCC
>CAITYE010000015.1 GCA_903896535.1 uncultured Paracraurococcus sp. | reverse complement strand
TCGGAATCGCCGAAGGCGCTGAATCGCGCGATCCAACACATGCTAGAGCGGGCTGCGTGAACGCATGTGAACGCAGCCCGCTCTAGCCGCAACCGCTGATACGAGCAGCACAAGGCTTTGGTTCGCGCCAATAGTGAAATCTCCTCAGGCGAATCCTTCGACCGGCAGTATGGGGCCTGCCCGCCGCACCATCGCCGAACGGCAACCTCCGGTTTCTTGGGCTGCGCGGCACTGGTCGCCATCGAAGACCTTGGTCGCGCAAGGCGCCGATCAGCCGAAGGCGGCGCGGTCGAAGAAGGGCGTGCCCTCCAACTCCGGCTCGGCGAAAGCTTCCAACCGGGCATGGATCGCGCCGATATCCTCGGCGAAGAAGGCCGCTGCCAACCGGTGCGCCAGCCGCTCCGCCCCCGCCGCCGCGCCGGGGATATCAGACGCAATGGCGCCGAGGCTAGCGAAGGCCGCATGGGCAAATAGATGGATGCGCCCGAGGCCCGGCGTCGCCAGCCCTGGCTTGTCCACCAGCGCGAAATCCTCCCCCAGCCAGGGATATCCCCCCAGCGCCGGCCGCGCCCAGGCGGGCGGGGGCGTGTACATATCGGCCCAGGTGGCAATCCGTGGCGCCAGCGCGGCAAGCGGTGGCACCCCCGCCAGATCGACCGCATAGCCTGTGCCGAGGATCAGAAAATCCGCGCTGGCCTCGGCCTGCGGCAGGCGCAGCCGCAGGCCCGTCCCGGCCGGCGTCGCCGCCAGGACCGGCGTCCCCAGATGGATCCGGAAGCCGGCGCAGGCCAGGGCGCGGTGGATGCTTTCATGCGGCGGCGGGCTCTGCACATCGTATTGATAGGCGAGCAGCCGCCATTTCTCGGCCGCCGGCAAGCCGCCCCAGCCCTCGAAGAAGCCAGGATTGGCCGAACCTCTGCCC
This sequence comes from uncultured Paracraurococcus sp., assembly GCA_903896535.1. Classification (GTDB taxonomy): domain Bacteria; phylum Pseudomonadota; class Alphaproteobacteria; order Acetobacterales; family Acetobacteraceae; genus CAITYE01. The sequence goes on along the minus strand of CAITYE010000015.1, from coordinate 11,413 downwards.
TTGTTGACCTGCGGCAGTACGGCGCGGCGGACATACATGTCGCAGCCCGCCGCCCCGGCCTCCAGCACCGTCGCTACCGCATCCCAGGCCGAGGCCCCGGCGCCGATCACCGCGACCTGCTTGCCCCGTAGCCTGGTAAGATCAATCGCCTCCCCGGTATGGGCCGCGCGGTCGGGCCATAGGACCGGATCGATCCCCGGCGGGATCACCGGCCCGCCAGTGCCATCCCGCCCCGGCGCGAAGACCACGCGCCGTGCATGGACCACGCGCTCCCCCGCCGGCCCGGCCAGCCGCGCTGTCACGAAGCCGGCACTGGGCACCAGCGCGCGCAGTTCCACCGCGTTTTCGACCGGCAGCGCCAGCGCATCGCGGACGAAGCGCAGATAATCCTGCCAATCCGCATTGCCGATCTTCGTCAGCGCCACCCAGGCGGCGGCGCCGTGCCGGGCCTCGTACCAGGCGCGGAAGGTCAGCGCCGGCAGGCCAAGCGCGATCCCCGGCAGGTGCTTGGGGGAGCGAAGGGTGCGCATCCGCGCGGTGGTCACCCAGGGCCCTTCCCGTCCCGCCGGCGCGCGATCGATCACCCGAAGATTCCGCAGCCCCTTGAAGGTCAGGGCGGCAGCGGCGGCCAGCCCGTACATCCCCGCCCCGATCACCAGCACATCAAGCAAGGGTGCCCCGTCCGGGCCGGGCGGCGGCGCCGTCCAGTTGGCCGGCGGCAGCAGCAGCCGGGCAAGATCGCGGTGCAGCTCCGCCTCCAGCCCAGCCAGCCCGGTCATGTCGTCATCTCCAGGATCAGCGCGCCGGAGGGATCGACCCGCGCGGTCCAGCCAGGCGCCACCAGCGTGGTGGCGTCAAGCTGGACGATGATCGCCGGACCGCGGAGGCTGGCGCCGGCGGGCAGCTTTGCCCGCTCCAGGATCGGCGCTTCCGCCGCCCCGTCCGGCAGGGCGATGCGCTGGCGGCCGATCGTCGCGGCCGCGACCGAGCCGATGGCGGGCGGGGGCATCGGCGCGGGTGCCGGCATGCGCCCGGCGGCCTCCAGCCGCAGGGTCACGATCTCAATCGGAATGCGCGGCAGGTCGAAGCCGTAAAGCGCGCGATGCGCCTCGGCGAAGGCGCTCTCCAGGCCGGCGAGGCCCGGACAGGGAATCGCCAACTCGAAGCCCTGTTCGGCGTAGCGCATCAGCGCCACGCGCTGGGTGGCGCGATCGGCCGGCGACACCGCCTCCGCAGTGAACCAGGCCTCGGCCTCGGCCGCGAGGCCGGCGAAGCCTTCGGCAAGCTGCGCGTCATCGGCGCGGGCGAGCGGGGTCGCGATGGTGCGGCTGAACTCCGCCTTCAGATCGGCGGCGAGCAGCCCCTGGGCACACAGCACGCCGGGCGCCGGCGGGATCAGAATACGGGTAATCCCCAGCAGCCCGGCCAGGGCGCAGCCATGCAAGGGCCCGGCGCCGCCGAAGGGGACCAGGGTGAAGCGGCGCGGATCATGCCCGCGCTCCACCGAGACGACGCGGATCGCGCCCACCATGTTGTTGTCGGCGATCGCCAGGATGCCGCGCGCGGCCGCTTCCAGGGCCAGGCCGAGCGGGGTTGCAATGCGCGCCACCGCCGCCGCGGCCCGGGCAGTATCGAGTGCCATGCGCCCGCCCAGCAGGGCCGGCGGCAAATGGCCCAGCACCAGATGCGCGTCGGTCACCGTCGGCTCCTCGCCGCCACGCCCGTAGCAGGCCGGGCCAGGCTGTGCGCCGGCACTGGCGGGGCCGACGGTGAGCGCGCCGTTCACCACCCGGGCGAGCGAGCCGCCGCCGGCGCCGATCGTCACCATATCGACCATTGGCAAGGGCAGCGGCCAGGGGCCGACCCGGCCCGCTTGGGTAAGGCCGATCCGCCCACCGGAGAGCAGGCAGATATCGGCCGAGGTCCCGCCGATATCGACCGTGATGATGTCCGGCGTGGCCGCCGCCGCCGCCACCGCCCGCGCGCCCACCACGCCAGCCGCCGGCCCCGACAAGGCCGTCTGCACCGGCGCGCGGCGGATCGTCGCCGCCCCGGCGACGCCGCCATTGGATTTCATCAGCAACAGCGGCGCGGCGATGCCGGCCGCCACCAGCCGCTCCTCCAGCCGCCCGACATAGGTGGCAACCGCTGGCATCACCGCCGCGTTCAGCACCGTCGCCATGCTGCGTTCGTATTCGCGCACCACCGGCAGCACATCAGAGGAGGCGGTAGCCGCCAGCCCCGGCGCCTCCTCCGCCAGGATCGCCAGCGCCCGCTTTTCATGCGCCGGATTGGCATAGGCATGCAGGAAGCAGATCGCGATCGCCGCCGCGCCGCTATCGCGTGCCGCGCGGGCGGCAACGCGCATCCCCGCCTCATCAAGCGGCGTCAGCTCCGAGCCATCGGCGGCAATGCGGCCGCCGACCTCGAAGACCCGCTCGGGCGGCACCGGCCGGCGCGGCTTCACCCAAGCCCAGAGATTATCCCGCCGCGGCAGATCGGCGCGGCCAATCTCCAGCACATGGCGAAAGCCGGCGGTGGTGATCAGCGCAGCGGACGCGGTGCGACCTTCCAGGATCAGGTTGGTGGCGACGGTGGTGCCGTGCAGCACCCGGCCGATCTCGGCCGGCGTGCGGCCGGCAGCGGCCAGCGCCAGCCCCACCCCAATGACGAAGGCCTCGGACGGATCAGCCGGTGTTGAGGGAGTCTTGGCAGTCCAGGCCTCGCCGCTCACCGCATCCTGCAGCGTGATATCGGTGAAGGTGCCGCCGATATCGACGGCGACGATCAGATTAGGCGACATCGTCAACATACCCATGCCGATGGAACAGGCCGCCCGGCACCGGCCGGTCGGCGCGCAGGCGGCGCGTCGCCTCGGCGTCCAGACCGGCCGGCGTCAGGACCACGCCATACTTTGCCTGTGCCGCCTCGGCGCTGATGAAGCCACCGCGCCAATCGGTCAGCACCGCCTCGGCCGGGCGGTCGAAGGGATGCCCCCAGCCGCCACCGCCGCCGGTCTCCAGCCGCAGGATGTCGCCGCGGTGCAGGATGGTGCCGTCGGAAAGCGGTGCGAGCAGGCGCTCCGCCGGCGTGCCGGGATTGACCACGGCACGGCCGCTGCCGCCCTGCAAGCCGCCGGCGACACCCCAGGGCGGGTTGCGGACGCTGTCGATGCGCAGCGCCAAGGTGGCGGTCTCGGCCAGCACCTCGTATTCGCGGATGACGCCGCAGCCGCCACGATAGCGCCCAGCACCGCCGCTATCAGGTTGGATGCCATAGCCGCGCAGGCGCACCGGATAGCTGTGTTCCATGAACTCCACCGGGTAGTTCTCCTGCGCGACGAAATAGACCGCGTCGGTGCCATCGGCGAACGGCCGGGCGCCATAGCCGACGCCGACGCCGTCGGTCAGCAGGAAGGGCTTGCCCTGGGTGCTGCCACGCAGGGCGACGATGACATAGGCCGAATGCGCCGCCGGCGCCTCACCCTGCCGGGCGCGGGCAACGAGGCCATGGCAGGCCGCCAGCAGCCGCATCATGGTGATCCCCCGCAAGCCGAGCGGCGCGGGCGCCCGCGGCGCCAGCAGCGAGCCCTCGCGCAGGATCACCTGGTCGATGGCACGCGGCCCGCCGGCATTCAGCACCTGACCCGGCTCGCCCTGCAGGAAATAGAGCCCGAGGGCCATGCCCGGCACATCCGGGTGCATCAGCAGATTGACCGGCCCGGGCGCCTGATCGTCGGTTTCACTGGCATCGAGGATGAAGCGGTCATCGGCGGTGCGGGTCAGGGCGAGGCGCAGGGTGAAGGGGCCATGGCCCTGGCCATCGGAATCAATCGCATCGGCGAAGCGGGTGGTACCGACCGGAAAGGCCTCGGCCAGCTTGCGGCGCACCGTCGCCTCGGTGCGGGCGAGCAACTGGCGGAAGGCATCGGCCAGCACATCGGCGCCGAAGCGCGCGGCGATCTCCTCGACCCGCCGTTCCCCCAGCCGCACGGCGGCGAGCAGCGCCCGGGTATCGCCCTCAGACTGGTCCGGGAAGCGGGAATTGCGCCAGAAAACGCGCAGCAGATCCTCATTGGTCGCGCCATCGCGTATCAGCCGGACCGGCGGGATGATGATGCCTTCCTGGAAATGGTCGGTGGCATCGGGGCTGAGCGAGCCGGGGCGGAGACCACCGATATCCGAGAAATGCGCCCAGCCCATGACAAAGCCGACGCGGCGTCCGGCCAGGAAGATCGGGGCGAGGAAGACCTGGTCATTGGAATGCGAGACCGCCCCACGGGAGGCGTAGCAGTCATTGTACCAATAGAGATCGCCGGGCCGCATCTCCGCCAGCGGGTAGCGAGCCCGCACCGGGCCGACGATATCGCCGAAGATCGGCAAGTCGGAGCCGACCGCCATCGCGCCTTCGGCGTCGAAGAGCGCGGTATAGAAATCCTTCTTCTCGCGGATGAAGGCGGACATGGCCGTGCGCTCCAGCAGCGCCTCCATCTCCGCCTGCGCGGCGCGGGCGGCACCGCGGATGATCTCCAGGCTGACGGGATCGCAGTTCATGCGTGGGGGCTCTCCTCCTGCCAACGGTGGCAGGCGACCTGATGGCCGGCGGTGACGTTCTCCACCGCCGGGGCGGTGGTGGCACAGACGGGGATGGCAATCGGGCAGCGCGGGTGGAAGCGGCAGCCGCCGGGGATGGCGCGGAGTGAGGGCGGATCGCCACTGAGCGGTGGCGCCGCACTCTCTCGCCCATCCAGATGCGGGGCGGCGGCCAGCAGCGCGCGGGTATAGGGGTGCCGCGGCGCGGCGAAAAGGCTGGCGGCCGCGCCGGTTTCGACGATGCGGCCAAGGTACATGACGGCGATGCGGTCGCAGACCCGGCGCACCACGCCCAGATCGTGCGAGATCAGCAGATAGGTCAGGCCGAAGCGGTCCCGCAGTGCCGCCAGCAAGCGCAGCACCGCCGCCTGCACCGACAGGTCGAGCCCGGCAGTCGGTTCGTCGAGGATGACCAGGCGCGGCCGCAGCAGCAGGATGCGAGCGATTCCGATGCGGCGCTGCTGCCCGCCGGACAGCTCATGCGGGAAACGCGCGCCGAGTGCGGGGTCAAGGCCGACGGCGGCCAGCATCTCGGCGATGCGGGCCTGCTGTTCGGCGCGGTCGGTGACGCCGTGGATCGTCAGCCCCTCGGCCAGCGTCGCGCCGATCCGCCACCAGGGATCAAGCGCCGCGCCGGGGTCCTGATGGACGTATTGCACGGCGGCCCGGCCGGCCCGGCCGGTCGCGGTCACCGTCGCCCCGGCCAGGGTGATGCGTCCGGCTGCAACCCCTTGCAGGCCCAGCAGCGCCCGGGCCAGCGTCGTCTTGCCGCAGCCGCTTTCGCCGACCAGGCCGAAGGTCTCCCCGGCGGCGATCGAAAGCGAGACGCCATCGACCGCGCGCAGCCGGTCGCGGCCCAGCTCTACGACAAGATCCTGCGCGGTGAGGAGTTCAGCCAAACGGCACCTCATGGCGCGGGCAGGCGACGGCGCGCTCACCCAGCGCCAGCAGCGCCGGCGGGGCGGCGGCGCAGGCCGGCTGGGCCAGCGGACAACGCGGGTGGAAGCGGCAGCCGCTGGGCTGGGCGGTCGCCGCCGGCACCGTCCCGGGAATGCCGGCAAGCGTGGTCGCGCGGTCCGGGTGGCAGGCCAGAAGCAGGCGGGTATAGGGGTGCCAGGGCGTATCCAGCACCGCCCGCGTCGGTCCCAGCTCCGCCACCTGCCCGGCATAGAGCACCGCGACGCGGTCGCACAGCGTGGCCAGGACGCCGAAATCATGGGTGACGAACAGCAGGCCCAGCCCACGTTCAGCGACCAGGCGCTTGAGCAGGCCGAGAATCTCCCGCTGCGTGGTGACATCAAGCGCGGTGGTCGGCTCATCGGCGATCAGCAGCGCAGGATCGCAGGCGAGCGCCGCGGCGATCAGCAGGCGCTGGCGCTGGCCACCGCTGAACTGATGCGGATATTTGTCGAGCGCCGCCGCCGGTTCGGGCAGTTGCACGGCGCGGAACAACTCCACCAGCTTGCGGCGGTGGTCGGCGCGGCTGCCCGGGGCGTGCCGGCGCATGATCTCCAGGATCTGGTCGCCAGCGCGGAAGACCGGGTTGAGCGAGAGATAGGGGTCCTGCGGCACGAAGCCGATCCGCCCGCGCGCCCAATCCGCCCCGGCCAGCAGATCGCGGCCCTGGAAGCGGATGCGGCCGCTGGGGGTCGTCGCCCCCTTCGGCAGGATGCCCAGGATGGCGCGCAGCAGCGTCGATTTGCCGCAGCCGCTTTCCCCCACCACGCCCAGGCTGCCGCCCGGCGGGATGGTCAGGGCGACGTCATCGAGGATACGGGCCAGCCCGTGATCGGTGCGGAGCGCCACCGCAAGCCCCTCCACCGCAAGCAGCGGTTGGGTCATCGGCTGCGCCGGAGGCGTGGGTCGGCCAGATCGCGCAGCCCATCGCCCAACAGGTTGAAGCCGAGCACGAGCAGGAAAATGGCCAGCCCCGGGAAGGTCGGGAACCACCAGGCCTCCGGCAGGTGCTGGCGGGCTTCGCTGACCATCAGCCCCCAATCCGGCGAGGGCGGCGCGGCGCCGACGCCGAGGAAGCCGAGCAACGCCGCGGTCAGGATGGTGAAGCCCATGCCGATGGTGGCGCGCACCAGAATGGCGGGCGCGGCGTTCGGTAGCACGTGCAGCAGCAGGATACGCGCCGGGCTGGCGCCGATCCCGGCCAGTGCATCAACGAACAGCGCGCCGCGCAGCCGCCGCGTCTCGGCGAAGACGGTGCGGGCGAAGAAGGGCCAATAGGTGAGCGCGAGCGCCAGCATCGCCGTGCCGATCCCCGGCGCCATGAGCTGGCCGAGCGCGAGCGCCAGGATCAGCTGCGGCACCGCGAGAAACACGTCGGTGACGCGCATCAGCAGCTCGGCCAGCCAGCCTTCCCGCCAGCCGGCGACCAGGCCGACCGGCACGCCGATCAGCATGGCCGCACCCACCACGGCCAGGGCGACGGTCAGCGCATCACGGGTGCCGAGGATGACGCGGGAGAGGATATCGCGGCCGAGATTATCCGTACCGAACGGAAACTCGGCCGAAGGCGGGCGCAGCCGCTGCAGCAGATGGCTGTCGAACGCATCATCGGGATAGGGCGCCAGCCAGGGTGCGAAGAGGGCGACGAAGACGGCCAGCAGGATCAGGCCAAAGCCGAGCGTTGCCACCGGGTCGCGCAGCAGGCGCCTCATCGCCCGGCCCCGGCGATGCGCGGGTCGATCAGCGCCTGGGCCAGATCGACCAGCACATTGACCACCGCATAGACCACGCCGACCACCAGCGTCACCGCCAGCAGCGCCTTGTAGTCGGCCGCCAGGATGGCCTGCACGGCATAGGTGCCGAGGCCCGGCCAGTCGAACACCGCCTCCACCGCCACGGCGCCCGAGATCAGCGCGCCGAACAGCAGGCCGATCTGAGTGACGGTGACGGTCACCGCATTGCGCAGCACATAGATCGCCGCCAGCCGCACCCGGCCATAGCCGGCGGCGCGGGCGTAGAGGACGAAATCCTTCTGCAACGTCTCCAGCACACCGGAGCGGGTAAAGCGGGCGATGGTGGCGATCCCCGGCAGCGCCAAGGTGACCGCCGGCAGCACCAGGTGCCGACAGGCCGAGAGGAACATGTCCAGCCGGCCGGCGAGCAAGGTATCGAGCATCAGGAACCCGGTCAGGCGCGGTGGGCTGCCGAGCGCCACATCCAGCCGCCCGCGCAGCGGCAGGATGTCGAGTTCCATGGAAAAGACCAGTTGCAGCATGATCGCCAGCCAGAAGGAGGCGATCGCCAGACCGCCGACGCTCATCAGCCGCACCAGATGATCGATCAGGCCATTATGATTCATCGCCGCGATCAGGCCGAGCGGAATGCCGATGAGGGTGGCCAGCAGCAGCGCGGCGAAGGTGAGTTCGAGCGTCGCCGGCAGGCGCTGCAGGATCTCCTCGGCCACCGGCCGGCCGGAGAAGATGGAACGACCGAAATCGCCCTGCACCACCTGCTTCAGATGGATCAGCGCCTGTTCGGCCAAAGGCCGGTCGAGCCCGTATTGTGCGCGGATTTCGGCGATCTGGGCCGGGGTCGCCGCATCGCCCGCCAGCGCCGCCGCCGGATCGCCGGGCACGACGCGCGACAGCACGAAGGTCAGCAGCACAAGACCCAGCAGCGCCGGCAGGCTGAGCGCGAGCCGGCGCAGCAGGTAGCGGAGCACTAGTTCTCCAGCCACATCAGGCGGATCTCCCCGCCCGAGCCTACCGGCGAGAACTGGTAGCCCTGCACCCGGCGGGCGAGGCCGCGCAGGTTCAGCGTGTTGTAGACCCAGATATCCGGGCTATCGGCCACCACGATCGCCGTCGCCTCGGCATAGAGCTTCTGGCGCTCGGCCTGATCGAGGCTGGTCCGCGCGGCGCGCAGCAGGTCATCCACGCGCGGGTTGCCGTACCAGGCGCTGGCCTTCCAGGTGCCGTGGAATTGGCTGTCGTACATCTGGCCGATCCAGTTCTCGGGATCGACGAAATAGGTCGAGACCCAATGGACCCACATATCGGGTGTGGTCTGCGCCTGCCCTGTCGCACCGGTGATGCCGGCCCAGGTATTGGGGACAATCTTCAGGTTGACGCCGACCTTCTTCAGGTCCGCCTGGTACATCTGCGCGGCCTGCACGGTCTGGTCGAGTTCGGTCTGGACATGGATCTCGACCTCCCGGCCCAGCGGGGCGCCGGCGGCACGGGCCTTGTCGCAATGTTCCTTGGCCAGCTTCAGGTCATAGGCATAGGGCTTCAGATCGGTCGGGTTGCCCCAGAGGTTGTTCGGATTGGGCCCGCCATTGCGGACCACCAGGCCCTTCAGGATCACCTCGTTGAAGCCCTGGTAGTTGAAGGCATGGGCGAAGCAGAGCCGGGCATCTTTGCTGTCGAAGGGCGGCTTCTTGTTGTTCATGCGGATCATGAAAACCCGCATGCTCTCATCCTTGGCGACGCGGGTCTTCGGGTTCTTCTCCACCCGCTCCACCTGGTCGGTGGGCAGGTAGCTGTCGGTCGCGTCGATCTCACCGCGCAGCAGCGCGAGCACGCGGGTGCTGGTCTCCATCACCGGCCGGGCGCGGACCTGCTCGATCGGCTTCGGCACATGCCCCCAGCCGAGGAAATGGCCGGGGAAACGATCCATATCGAGCGAGACGCGCGCCTGATAGGTGGCGGGATCGATGCGATAGGCGCCGGAGCCGGCATCGTTCGCCGCCAGCCAGGCATTGCCCCAGTCGCCCTCCTTGATGTTCGGCGTGACGAGGCGCGGGTTGACGACGGCGACCAGCGGAATGGCTGACAGGAACGGCGCATAGGGCTTCGAGAGGGTGAAGCGCACCGTGCGCGGGCCCGTGGCGGTGACGCCTTCGGCCTTCAGCACTGGCGTGAAGGCCGCGGCCGGGGCGCGGTTCATCGCCAGCAGGCGGCGGAAGGACCAGACCACATCCTCGGCGGTGATGGCGCTGCCATCGTGGAACTTCGCACCCTCGCGCAGGGTGAACTCCCAGGTCAGGCCGTCCGGGGAAGCGGTGTGGCTTTCGGCCAACCAGGGGACCAGCTTCGGCGGGTTCCCCTGATAGCGATAAAGCCCGTCATAGGCGTTCAGCAGCACAAACTGGCTGGGCACGTCGAAGACCGCGTGCGGGTCGAGCGTGGCTGGCAGGGTATCGCCCCAGACCAGCGGGCGCTGCTGCGCCCCGGCCGCGCCGACGAGCGCGAGGGAGGGAGCAAGGGCAAGCAGGGCGGAGCGGAGCAATTGGCGCATGATCGGTGTCCCCGGCAGGAAGTTGGGGGGAGTGAACGGCGCGGCAGGCCGGCTGGCAAGGGCCAAGGGGCGCCCAAGTGCGGCGACGGCGCACTGTTGGCCTGGGCTTTGGGCACGCGGCCCGGCGCGCGACGCTTCCCTGCGATTAAATATTTTGACCGCCGGGATGAGCCGCGCGCCGTTGGTATCAGACCGCTTCCTTCAGCAGGAGTTCGGCATGCGCATCGATGCCGGTGGTGCCCTGGCGAATATGCTTCTCAGCGAGGTCGCAGGTCGCTGCCACATCGCGGCGCAGCGCGGCCTCGACCAGTTCGGTATGGTCATCATCCGTCTTGTCGGTCAGGACGCCATGGCGCAGCGCAAGTTGACGGTAACGCAAGGCACGGTTGTACAGGCGCTCCCGGAGGAAAAGCAGGGTGGGCGAGCCGCAGGGGGCGAGGAGCGTCTCATGCAGCTTGCGGTGCGCCGCCTGCCAGGCCGGTGACATGAGTGTATCGATCGAGGAATCGCCTTCCGTGACGCGGTGCAGTTCGGCCAGCGCGTTGCGGAGGCTCGCCTCCCAGGCGGCGTCGCCGCGCGGCAGGGCGCGGGCGATGATGGCGCGCTCGATCACCACGCGGGTCTCGCACAGGTCGTAGAGATCACCGCGCGAGACCGGGGCAACACGGAAGCCGCGCTGGCCCTCGGCGACGACGAGGCCTTCCTGGGTGAGATGGGCGAGAGCCTCGCGCAGCGTGCTGAAGCTGACGCCATAGGCCTCACGCAGCGCCTCGAAGCGCAGCCGACCATTCGGCGGGAAACCGCCCTGCATGATGTCCTGTCGCAAGCGGTAGAGGACGTCGGATGCCAGGGTGCGGCCGATGAGGATTTCTGCAGGTTGCATACCGGTATGCCATATCTTCCGATTCGATGTGCAGCTTACAAACGCATGTTTAAGCATAGGCCGCAAGTAGGCATTCGCAAGTGATATTTGCCGCCTTCTTGCGTAATATGGAGGGATATCGCGATTCGCCTTATGCAACTTGGCGTGTGCCCGGCCTTCCAACAGGCTGAGCACTGAACAGATCACTTTTTTGCGAAAATCGTCAATTTATCGTTATGGATGCGGTTGAATCTATGTTGCCCGGTTTGGGTGCCGGCAGGGCAATATTGGCTCAGAGGTAGGCCGCTCAACACCCTCATACCCCTGGCGGCGGCATTGAATACGCAGGATCAATCCCGGCTTAGCCCGCGATCTGAGAAATATAAGCATGTACGAATATACATTCTCAGCCCCAAATTCCCTATTTCCCGACTTCGTTATTGAGGCCGATGATGTGCTTGCCGATTGTGATTTTTTTGGCAGGCAATCTCAGGCTGGCGTTGCCGCCGAGCATACGGAGACGGCAGCGCCGGGAGGATCGGGTCACCTTTTGTACGCAAAATACAAACAACTAATGACAAAAAAAGCCATTTTTAATTTCTTTATCGAATTGATTCGTGCCTTTGGGCTGCGCCTTCAGCCATAAGCCCGGCGGTACAGCCCGACGATCTCCTCCGCCGTCGGCACCCGCGGATTATTCGCC
>CAITYE010000014.1 GCA_903896535.1 uncultured Paracraurococcus sp. | reverse complement strand
GGCCGAGGCCCAGGCCCCGGAGGAGGCGCCGTTCGAGACGGCAACGCCCTTGCCGCCCTCAACGAGCGGCAGCGTATCGCTGCCGCCCATGCGGATCGCATTGATCGACTTCACGTCCAGGACCCTCCTGAGTCCGCCTCAACCACGCTGCCTATTCGGCGGCTTCGGTCCGATCGCGGCGCGGGCGGTCACCGCGATCGCGGCGCGGGCGATCGTCACCGCCTTCGTCACCCTCCGGCCGGGCCCGGCGGGCGCCGACCTGTTCGGTGATATCGGCGCCGGTCGCCTGATCGACCACGCGCATCGACAGCTTGACCTTGCCGCGATCGTCGAAGCCGAGGACCTTCACCTTCACCTGGTCGCCCACATTGACCACATCGGAGGTCTTGTTGACGCGATCATTGGCCAGTTCGCTGATGTGCACGAGACCGTCACGGGCGCCGAGGAAGTTCACGAAGGCGCCGAAATCGGCGGTCTTCACGACCTTGCCATTATAGATCCCGCCAAGCTCCGGTTCGGCGACGATGCCGCGGATCCAGTCGATGGCCTTCTGCGCCGCTTCCGTGCTGGTCGCCGCGACCTTGATCGTGCCGTCATCCCCGATGTCGATCTTGCAGCCGGTGTTCTCGCAGATCTCGCGGATCACCTTGCCGCCGGAGCCGATGACATCACGGATCTTCTCCTTCGGGACGTTGATCACGGTGATGCGCGGCGCCGTTGACGCCACGTCGCCGCGGACGCCCGACAGACCCTTGGCCATCTCGCCCAGGATGTGGATGCGCCCGTCCTTCGCCTGCGCCAGCGCCTGGCGCATGATGTCGAAGGTGATCGAGGTGATCTTGATGTCCATCTGGAGCGAGGTCACGCCCTGCTCCGTGCCGGCCACCTTGAAGTCCATGTCGCCGAGATGGTCCTCATCGCCCAGGATGTCGGACAGCACGGCGAAGCCGCGATCCTCCTTGATCAGGCCCATGGCGATGCCGGCGCAGGGCCGCTTCAGCGGCGTCCCCGCATCCATCAGCGCGAGCGAGGTGCCGCAAACCGTTGCCATGGAGGAAGAGCCGTTGCTCTCGGTGATCTCGGAGACCACGCGCAGCGTGTAGGGGAACTTGTCCTTCTCCGGCAACAGCGGCCGGATCGCCCGCCAGGCGAGCTTGCCGTGGCCGACCTCGCGCCGCCCCGGGCTGCCCATGCGGCCGGTCTCGTTCACGCTGTAGGGGGGGAAGTTGTAGTGCAGCATGAAGTGCTCGCGGTACTCGCCCGCCAGCGCATCGATGATCTGCTCATCCTGCCCGGTGCCCAGCGTGGCGACGCAGAGCGCCTGGGTCTCACCGCGGGTGAACAGCGCCGAGCCATGGGCGCGCGGCAGCACGCCGACCTCGGCCAGGATCGGGCGCACCGTCCTGGTGTCGCGGCCATCGATACGCAGGCCGGTATCGAGGATGCTGTTGCGGACCACATCCGCCTCCAGCTCCTTCAGCATGCCCTTGGCAGCGTTCGCATCGGCGCCTTCGGCGTCGAGCGCGGCCACCACCGCCTTCTTCACCGCGGCGACCTTGCCCTGGCGAACCAGCTTCTGGGTTTCGCGATAGGCCTCGGCCATCTGGGCGCGGCCGAGTTCGGCGATGCGGGTCTTGAGAGCGGTCTCGGCGGCCGAAGGCTCGGGCAGCGGCCAGGGCTCCTTCGCCGCGACATCGGCCAGATCGATGATCCCCTGGATCACCGCCTGGAAGCCCTTATGGCCGAATTCGAGGGCGCCAAGCATGACCTCCTCGGACAGCTCATGCGCCTCGCTCTCGACCATCAGCACGCCCTCGGCGGTGCCGGCGACGACGAGATCAAGCGCGCTCTGCTGGCGCTGCGCGGCGGTCGGGTTCAGGACGAACTCGCCGCCGATATAGCCGACGCGCGCGGCGCCGACCGGGCCGAAGAAGGGAATGCCGGACAGGGTCAGCGCCGCCGAACAGCCGACCAGGGCAACGATATCGGGATCGTTCTCCATGTCATGGCTGAGGACGGTGGCGATGACCTGCACCTCGTTGCGGAAGCCTTCGGGGAAGAGCGGGCGGAGCGGCCGGTCGATCAGGCGCGAGGTGAGCGTCTCCGCCTCGCTCGGGCGGCCTTCGCGCTTGAAGAAGCCGCCGGGGATCTTGCCCGCGGCGAAGGCTTTTTCCTGATAGTTCACGGTCAGCGGGAAGAAGTCCTGGCCGGGCTTCACGCTGCGGGCGCCGACCACGGTGCAGAGCACAATGGTGTCGCCCAGCCGGGCCAGAACCGCGCCATCAGCCTGGCGGGCGATCTTGCCGGTCTCGAGCGTCAGCAACTGGCCGCCCCAGGAGATATCCTTGCGGAAATAGGTATCGAACATACGTCGTTCCTTCACGGGGCGGCGCCGGGGCCATTCCCCGGGCACACGGCCCTGGCCCACGCAGCAGGCGCGGGCGCGGCTTCACGGACGGACGCGCCACGGCAAGGCCGCGGCAGGTCCGGTGCGACGCGCTGGAATGACAGATTGGCGCGGGCCCCGCCCTCGGGCGGGAGCGGCGCTTCGGGCGGCATGGAGTGCGGACCATCCCCGGATGGAGAGTGCCGCCCCCGGACAGCCGGGGATCCATGTGGCCGGAAACGCCGGGACCGCCAGGTGGCGGCCGCGATCCAGTCAGACATCCGTCGCGCGCGCGGCGGCAGCGGGGTTCAGGGAAGCCTTGGGGCCACCCTGCCCGCCGTGCCGGCACATATGGCGCGGCGCGGCGGGGAATGCCACGGAAAAATGCGGGCCGGTCAGCCGGCCGCGCGGTTCAGCGGCGCAGGCCGAGACGCCCGATCAGCTTCTCGTAGCGGCCCTGGTCCTTCCGCTTCACGTAATCGAGCAGACCGCGCCGCTGGCCAACCAGCACCAGCAGGCCGCGCCGGCTGTGGAAATCCTTGGCGTGGATCTTCAAATGCTCAGTGAGGCCGGAGATGCGCTCGGACAGCAGGGCCACCTGCACTTCCGGGCTGCCGGTATCGCCGGGATTGGTCTGGTATTGGGTGATGATCGCTTTGCGGCGTTCCGCCGAAACTGCCGACATCGAGATATTCTCCGTCTTGGCCGGGCGCGGGGCGCCTGCGGCGTGGTTCATTCCACGGCGCGCGGGCCACCCTGGGCCACCAGGCGTTCCGGCACCAACATGCCGGAATCCAGGCGGCAGAGCCCGACGAACCGCCCCCCCGCCATCGCGCGGACCAGCCCCTGATCGGGATTGGCCGCCGCCGGAACCCGGCCCATGAAGTCAACCAGGCTAAGCGCCTGGCCGTGCATGAGACGAGCGGTCTCTGCTTCCGAGAGGGCCAGCGCCGGGATGTCGGCCAGCGCGGTCGCCACGGGGAGCAAGAGATCCGGGGAAGGGGGCGGGATATCGCCCACAGCGAGCAGTTTGTCCAGCGGAATCGCGTCCTTCTCGTGGAAGGGGCCAACCCGCATCCGCCGCAGCGTGGCGATATGCCCAAGCGTGCCGCAGGCCCGCGCCAGATCGCGGGCGAGCGAGCGCATATAAACCCCCTTGCCGCTTTCCACGCGGAACACGGCGGTATCGGCATCCGGGCGGCTTTCCAGCTCGAACCGGTCGATCCGCGCCGGGCGCGGCGCCAACTCCACCACCTGCCCGCCGCGGGCCAGATCATAGGCCCGCTCACCCGCCACCTTGATGGCCGAATAGATCGGCGGCACCTGCATGATCTCGCCCCGGAAGGCCGGCAGCGCCGCCGCAATCTCGGCATCGCTTGGGCGCGCTGGACTGGTGGCGATGATCTGGCCATCGGCATCGTCGGTATCGCGCGCCTCACCGAAGCGGAGCGTGAAGCGATAGGCCTTGGTGCCGTCCATCACATAGGGAACGGTCTTGGTGGCGGCGCCGAAGGCGATCGGCAGCAGCCCGGTCGCCAGCGGGTCCAGCGTGCCGCCATGGCCGCATTTCTGCGCCTGGAAGGCACGCTTCACGCGGGTCACCACCTCGGTCGAGCCAATCCCCGAGGGCTTGTCGACGATCAGCCAGCCATCGAGCGCGCGGCCCTTCGGCTTTCTCTGGCGATGTCCCTTGCTCACGCCTCTGGCTCCGTCGCATCCGGGCCCTCGGCCGGGCGCGGGCCAAGGTCGCGGGCCACTTCCGGCTGCCGCATCGCCGCATCGATCTTCATGGCGTAGTCCAGCGCAGTATCCGGTTGGAAATGCAGGTCGGGGGCGTATCGCAACCGGACCGCCTTGGCGATCTGGCCGCGCAGGAAGGGCGCGGCGCGACGCAGGGCGCGGAGTTGCGCCTCTGGCACCGCCCGGCCGAGGCCGGAGACGAAGGCCGTCATGTGCTTGAGATCGGGCGAGGCGCGGACCTCGGTCACCGTCACATGCGCGCCGGCGAGATCGGGGTCGCGGAAATCCGCGCGGGAGAGGACCGCGGCGAGCGCGTGCCTGATCTCCTCGGCAACGCGCCGTTGGCGCTGCGAGGGGCCATCGGCCGGCCCTGGGGAACGCTTGGGCATAGCGGGACGGACCCTTTCGCCGCGACGACGCGGCGATCTGCTGCTGTGAAAATGGTTGCGCGCCGGCGGTCGATCACCGCCGGCGGGCCTTGCCTGCCAGGCTAGCTCAGGCCGAGACCATCTCGGTCTCGAAGCACTCGATCTGGTCGCCGACGCGGAGGTCATTGTAGTGCGAGAAGGACATGCCGCATTCGTAGCCGTTGGTGACTTCCTTCACGTCATCCTTGAAGCGCCGCAAGGTGCTGAGCTCGCCCTGGTGGATGACCACGCCGTCGCGCAGCAGGCGGACGCCAGCGCCGCGGCGGACCACGCCTTCGGTGATCCGGCAGCCGGCGACGTTGCCGATCTTCTTGACCTCGAAGACCTGCAGGATCTGCGCGTAGCCGATGAAGGTCTCGCGCGCGACCGGCGCGAGCTTGGCCTTGAACATCGCCTCGATGTCGTCGGCCACCTCGTAGATGATCGAGTAGTAGCGGATATCGACACCATCGCGCTGCGCCATCTCCCGCGCCTGGGTGGTGGCGCGCACGTTGAAGCCGATGACGACGGCGTTGGAGGCCTTGGCGAGCTGGATGTCGCTTTCGGTGATCTGGCCAACGGCGCTGTGCAGCACCCGGACCCGCACTTCCTCGTTGCCGATCCGCCCGAGGGTGACGCCGATCGCCTCGGCGCTGCCCTGCACGTCGGCCTTGACGACGCAGGTCACTTCCTTCTGCTCGCCGGCCTGGATGCGGGCGAGCATATCGGTCAGCGTCCCGCGGCCCGCAACGGCGGCGGCCGAGACCTTCTCGCGCGCCTTGCGCTGGCGGAATTCGCTGATCTCACGGGCCCGCGTCTCGTTCTCGACGGCGACAAAATTCTCACCAGCCGAAGGCACGCCCGTCAGGCCAAGGATCTCCACCGGCAGGGAGGGCAGCGCTTCCTTCAGCTGCCGGCCCTTATCGTCCAGCATGGCGCGTACCCGGCCCCATTCGGTGCCGGCGACAACGATATCGCCCTGGCGCAGCGTGCCCTTCTGCACGAGCACCGTGGCGACCGGACCGCGACCGCGGTCGAGCCGGCTTTCGATGATCGTCCCCTCGGCCGCGCGGTCCACATTGGCCTTCAGATCCAGCACCTCGGCCTGCAGGCCGATCGCCTCCAGCAGCTTGTCGAGATTGATCTTCTGCGTGGCAGAGACCTCGATCTCCTGGGTCTCGCCGCCGAGCGACTCGACCACCACCTCGTGCTGCAGCAGCTCGGTCTTCACGCGATCGGGCCGGACGCCCGGCTTGTCGATCTTGTTGACGGCGACGATCAGCGGCACGCCGGCGGCGCGGGCATGGCTGATCGCCTCAATCGTCTGCGGCATGACGCCGTCATCGGCGGCGACCACCAGCACGACGATATCGGTCACGCTGGCGCCGCGCGCCCGCATGGCGGTGAAGGCGGCATGGCCCGGCGTGTCGATGAAGGTCACCTTGGCCCCGCCCGGCACCGCCACCTGATAGGCGCCGATATGCTGGGTGATGCCGCCGGCCTCGTGCGCCGCCACATCGGCCTGGCGCAGCGCATCCAGCAGGCTGGTCTTGCCGTGATCGACATGGCCCATGATGGTGACGACAGGCGGCCGCGACGTGAGGTCGGTATCCTCGTCCACCTCACCTTCCAGGCCGATCTCGACATCGCTCTCGGCGACCCGCTTCACCCGATGGCCGAACTCCTGCACCACCAGCTCGGCAGTGTCAGCGTCGATGGTCTGGGTCAGGGTGGCCATGACGCCCATCCGGAACAGGGACTTCACCACCTCGCCACCGCGCGCGGCCATGCGGTTGGCCAGTTCCTGCACGGTGATGACTTCGGGGACCACCACGTCGCGGACCACCCGTTCGGTGCCGGAACGCAGGCGGGCCAACTCCACCTGCCGCCGCTCGCGCTCCCGCGCCCGGCGGAGCGAGGCGATCGAGCGGCTGCGCTCGTCCTCGCCCTCGATCGCCGCCTGGACATCGATGCGCCCACCGCGCCGATCGGCGCCCGTCAGGCCCTTCTTGGCCACGGCGAGCAACGGCTTCTTGGCCGGCAGAGAGAGGCCCGGGCGGCGGATGGCGGCGCCGCGGCGGCTTTCCTCCTCCTCCTCCGCAGTGCGGGCCTTCAGCGTTAGCCGAGGGGCCGCAGCAGTCGCCGCAGCTGGGGTGCCAGCCGGCAGGCGCGCCGCGCCCGGGGCGGTCGGCGCCGCGCCTGCCGGCTGGACCGGCGTCATCGACGTTGCCGCAGGCGGGGTGGCGGGCGCCGGCGACGCTCCATCGGTCTCCGCCTCGGGCTGCTGCCGCGCGGCCACGGCGGCTTCGCGGGCGGCTTCCTCGGCACGGGCGTTGGCCTCAGCGGCGGTGCGCTGCTCATCATCCTCGCGGCGGCGCGCTTCCTCGGCAGCGGACCGAACCATCAGCGCCTGGCGCTCGCGCTCCTCGCGCTGGCGCTGCGCCTCGACCCGGCGCTGTTCTTCGAGCACCCTTTGGCGGGTGGCGATTTCGCCCTGGGTCAGGGGTCGCCCAGGCGTTGCCGGCGCCGGGGCGCGAGCGGCCGGCGCCGCCGGGCGCG
>CAITYE010000013.1 GCA_903896535.1 uncultured Paracraurococcus sp. | reverse complement strand
TGGCGGCTTCGCGCTGGGCATCGCCCTGATCGCAGGAGCGCTTTCGATGCTGCGGGCCGGGTTCAATTTCAATCGTAACAACAACGCGTTTCATATCCCCATTGTCTTGGAATTTGAGCAATACGCCCAGTTCAAAGCTGACGAATTTATTCATTCATTGAAAGGATTTGTTACGCCTATTTTCTATTTCATATCTTTAGTTTGTAACGAAAATAATATACACGATATATTTTTTTATGGCACATTCCTGACTCATGTTTTGACAATTTTTTCTCTATTATGTCTTGCAGCATCGGTTGGGATTAGAACATTTACCGACCAATTTTTTCTTGCCCTCATCATCGTTGCCGCGCGCACTTCCTATTGGGCATCGCCCGTGGGCGGAGACGGGATGTTGATCGATGCTTTTACGCATTCGGAAATCGCGCGGGTTTTCTTCCTGCTGTGTTGTGCAGCGCTGATCGCCGATAAAATCATCCTGGCGGGACTATTCGCGGGCCTGACCTTTGCCGTGAATATCGCCTTCGGCATTTGGATCCTGCTGATCGCTGCGGGTTTCCTGGCCTCGCAACTCTGGGCGCTGGGGACCACCGGGCGGCAGCGCGACGCGATCCGCGGGCTATTGGCGCCCGTGCTCGCCTTCGCCGCCCCCGCCCTGCCCGCCACGATCTGGATCCTGTCGCGGGCCGAGCTCGGCGTTGCGACCGATTTCGATTACGTTGAATTTCTCAGGGGTTACTATCCAAAGCACTTCTTCATCGGGCCTTCGCTCGGCTGGCCGCTGATCCAGGTTGTCGCGGCGACCGGCGCCGCACTCATCGCGTCCCGGCGCCTGGTGCGCGGGACAGAGAGCCGCCGGATTATCGGGCTCATCGCGGGCTTGTTCATCCTGGGTATCGTGATCGGCGAAACCTCGCGATCGCGCGAGTTGTTGCAGCTTCATTTTCTCCGCCTCGATGGCAGCCTGATGCTCTTGGCCACGGCCCTCAGCGGGGCGGCGCTGCTCCGGGCCGGGCAAAGCGGCGGGGTCCTGGGTCTGGTCGGCGCGGGGCTGGGGGGACTGGCGCTCATCCTTGGCATTTGGCCCCTCGTCCTCCTCGCCCTGCTACTGGCCGGCACCCTGGCCGGGGAGGCGATGCTGCGCCGTGCTTTGCCCGGAAAGCTCGTGGTCTGGGCCACTTCTCGCGCCCTGGTCGTGGCGGCCGGCCTCGGATTCGCGGCGCTGTGCATCGGCACCAATGTCGCGGTTTATGTCCAGCGCACCACCCCGCCCCTGGGGGTGCCGGACAACATCCATCTTGCCGGGAGCGGTGCCGTCGTGCCGGACTGGCTGGACGTGCAGCGATGGGCCCGCGCCCAAACGCCGGAAGCTGCCATTTTTCTCCTACCCGCTTCGATTTCGGACGATTTTCGGGTCGGCGCGCGCCGCCGCATCTGGGTGGGGATGAAGGATGGCGCCACCGTGATGTGGGCGCCCCGCACCTATCGGCAGTGGAAGCAACGGGCGGATGAGGTCCGGGGCCTCGGCCAGGATTTGCCAGCCAGCCTCGCCTATGCGTGCGCGCATAGCATCGATTACGCCGTCATCGACCTACGGCCGCACGGTGGCCGCGGCAGCGCGCTGGCCTCGGTCGTGCACCGCAATCGCTGGTTTGAGGTCCATCGCCCCCCCTGCGCCGGAATCTAAAGACCCAGGGCGAGGAACCGGCGATTCCCCTTGGCGCGCGGCCCGTGCCGCACCGGGAGTCGCGCCATCGCCCGTCCCCTGGTATCCCTCTGCTGCGAGGAGCCTTCCTGGACATGAGCGTGGCTGGCCAACCTTCTCATGCGGCATCACCCGCCCAGCCCGCCTCCGCCCTGCCGCTTTGCGTCGATATGGACGGCACGCTGCTCAAGATCGATACGCTGCACGAAGCCGCGCTCGATGTTCTCGGCACCGACCCTCGCGTGGCGCTGCGCCTGCCCGGCTGGCTCGCTGCGGGCAAGCAGGTGCTCAAGGCCGAACTCGCCGCCCGCTGGCCCTGCGCGGCCGAAGATTTGCCGGTCCATGAGGCATTCTTGGAATTCCTCACCGCCCAGCGCGCGGGCGGCCGGCAGATTGTGCTCTGCACCGCTGCCAATGAACGGATCGCCACGGCCGTCGCCGCGCATTTCGGCCTGTTCGACGCGGTGATCGCCAGCGATGGCCAACGTAACCTGCGCGGCCCGGCCAAGGCGCAGGCGCTGGTCGAACGCTTCGGCGAGGGCGGCTTTGCCTATGCCGGGAACGATGCGACCGACCTTGCGGTTTGGCGGCAGGCCGGCGCGGCGGTGGTGGTCGGCGCCGCGCCGGCCTTGGTGCAGCAGGTGCGCGCCATGGTGCCGGTTGAGGGCGTCTTCGATCCGCCGCTGCCGCGCGGCGCGGCCTTGCTACGAGCGATCCGGCCCTATCAATGGGTCAAGAACGCGCTCTGTTTCGTGCCGCTCCTGGTCTCCGGCCATTGGCTCGACCTCGGCGCTTGGGCGGGTGCGTTGGTTGCGGCGATCGCCTTCTCGCTGGCGGCCTCGGCCATCTACCTGCTGAACGACATGACCGATATCGCCGCCGACCGGCGGCATCCGCGCAAGCGGCGCCGGCCCTTCGCCGCCGGGGATTTGCCGATCCTCTGGGGCCTTATCGCCGCGCCGGTGATGCTGCTGGCCGCGCTGGCGCTCGGCTTCGGCTGCGGCATGGGGGTGATCCTGGCCGGCTACATCCTCTGCTCGCTCGGCTATACCTTCGGGCTGAAGCAGCAGCCGCTGGCCGATGTCTTCCTGCTCGCCGCGCTTTATTGCCTGCGGATCCTGGGCGGCGGAGAGGCGAGCGGGCA
>CAITYE010000012.1 GCA_903896535.1 uncultured Paracraurococcus sp. | reverse complement strand
TCCTGCGGCTGGCCAGAGATGGGGTCCTTCGGCAGCGGGGTCGCGTAGCGGCCGCGTTCGCTCTCCGGGACCACGAAGCCGGTATCGCGCATGCCCAAGGGGCGGAGGATGCGGTCCGCCATCGCCGCGCCAAGCGATTTTTCGGTCCGCTCCTCAATCACCAGGCCGAGCACATCGGTCGAAAGGCTGTATTCCCAAACCGTACCTGGCTGATGCAGCAGCGGCAGCTTGGCCATGGCGGCGAGGAAGGCCGGGCCGGTCATCGGCGCGGTGCCGCCCAGCGTCCGGTTCCAGAGCTGATGCGCGGCGGTCGTGCCGCGATTGCCGTAGACGATGCCAGACGTATGCCGGGCAAGGTCGATGATGCGGATCGGCCGCGCCGCGGGGACGGTGTTATCGGGGTTGCCGTCCACCGCCACCCGCGTCTCGGCGAAGGCCGGGTAGAAGCGGCTGAGCGGATCGTTCAGCGAAATCCGCCCTTCCTCGAGCACCGACATCAGCGTGGCGCCGGTCAGCACCTTGGTCATGCTGGCGATCGGGAAGATGGCATCGCGGCGCATCGGCGTGGTGCGGGCGCCGTCCTGGAAGCCGAAGGCCTCGTAATAGGCGAGCCGGCCGCGCCGGGCGATGGCAATGACGGCACCGGGCAGCCGGCCTTCCTTCACTTCCGCGTCTATGGTTGTGCGGATGCGGTCGAGCTTGGCGGGGGAGAGGCCGACCGCCTGTGGCGCGACGCGCGGCAGGGGATCGGCTGCCTGAGCAGGCAACGCCAGCAGCAAGGCCAGCAGCACGATAAGTTTCTTCATTTGGTCTCTCCCCCAAAATCCGCGCTGTTCAGGCGGCGCGGACCACCCGCAGCGGCGCGCCTTTGCCGCGCACCTCCGCTTCTTCATGTTCGGCCGCGGCGATGGCGCGGTCGAGCGCCGCCCGCAGCGCCTTGGCGCTGTCGAGCGTGAGCTCAATCCCGGCCCGGGCGGCCGGGCCGAGATCGGTGTTGAAGAAGTCGAGCGTGATGACATCCCCGAGCGGCGCGTGCCGCGCGTGGTCATAGGCCACCACCGTCTGGCGCAGCGGGAACCAGTCCTCGCCACGCTTTGCCATGCCCTCGGCCGGGGCGATCTCGACGATCGAGGTGCACATCGCCTGGCTACTTCGCCAGGTATTTGCTGAAGAAGGCCCAGACCTTGGCCCAGCCGTCCATCGCCGCTTCCGGACGATAGAGCGGGCGATGCCAGTAGAAGATGCCGTGGCCGGCACCGTCATAGCGGTGGAACTCGTAATTCTTGCCGGCTGCCTTCAGCGACGCCTCGTGCTCGTTCACCTGCTCCGGGCTCGGCGCGCGGTCGTCATTGCCGAAGATCCCCAGCACCGGGCAAGCGAGCCCCTTGGTCATGTCGATCGGCGCAACCGGCGTCTTCGCGTTCAACTCCTCCGCGCCCATCACCACGCGCCCGCCCCAGAGATCGACCACGGCATCAACATCGTGGCGCTGGGCGGCATAGATCATCGCGTGCCGCCCGCCAGAGCAGGAGCCGAACAGGCCGACCTTGCCGTTGAGGTTGGGCTGGGCGCGCATCCAGGCGACGGCGGCGGCGGTATCGCCGACCATCTGCGCATCGGGGATGCCGCCTTCGGCGCGCACCTTGGCCGCGACATCATCCGGATGGCCTTCGCCCGCGCGTTCATAAAGATTGGCGCAGATCGCGATATAGCCATGATGCGCGAAGCGCCGCGTCGTCTCGATGTAGAACTCGCTCCAGCCTGGCAGGTGATGGATCAGCACGACGCCCGGGAAGGGGCCGGGGCCGCTGGGCTGCGCGACATAGGCGGTGATCGGCGTGCCGCCATCGCCCTTCAGCGTGATGTTCTCGCAGGTCATGCCGCGATAGAATTGCATGGCTTTTCCTCCCTGGGCTCGCTCTCAGGCGACGAGTATTCGACGCTTCCCTCAGCCGCGCAACCGTGTCGCCTCCGCCGCGCAGACCGCGGCCCAGAGGCGCGCGGGGGTGGCTGGCCCGTCGAAGGCGGTCACGCCGAGGGGAGCGAGCGCATCGAGGATCGCATTGCCGATCGCCGGAAAAATGCCGCCGGTCGCGGCTTCGCCCGCGCCTTTCACGCCAAGCGGATTGGTCGTGCAGGGATGCGGGTCGAAGCTCAGGTCAAAATCAGGCAGATCGGCGGCGCGCGGCAGGGCGTAGTCCTGGAAGCTGCCGGTCAGCAGCTGGCCGCTTTCCGCTTCCCATACTGCGGCTTCCATCAGCGCTTGCCCGGCGCCCTGCGCGATCGAGCCATGGGCCTGCCCGCGGGCGACGCGCGGATTGACCAGCACGCCGTAATCCTCGACCGCCACATGGCGCACCAGCCGGCAGGCCCAGCTCTCGCGGTCGATCTCCACCTCGGCGATCTGGGTGCCGTTGGGGAAGGTCATGTGTTCCCGGGTCCAGCGGTGATAGGTATCAAGCGGCGCGCCGGCGGCGCGTGCCAATGCCGCCGCTTCCAGCAGGGAGATGCTGTCGTTCCGCCCGGTCGCAGCGAAGCGGCCCTCCTCGAAGCGAATGGCCGCCTCTGGTACGCCGAGGCGCTGCGCGGCGATGGCCCGGCCCTTGGCGATAACCCCATCAGCGGCCCGCCAGATCGCAGTGCCGCCCATATAGGTGGCGCGCGAACTGCCATGGCCGCCGCCGATCGGAATGAGGTCGGTATCGCCCTGGCGCAGATGGATGACGGCGTTCGGCAGCCCCAGGCGTTCGGCCACGATCTGCGGGAAGGTGGTTTCGTGCCCCTGACCGATGGTCTGGGTCCCGGTGAGAAGGGCGACGCTGCCATCCGGCTCAAACCGGATTTCGGCGTTCTCTTCGGGGGAGCCGCCGGTCGCCTTCATGTGATAGGCGAAGCCAAGCCCGCGCAATTTCCCGCCCGCCGCGCTCCACGCTCGGCGGGCGGCAAAGCCCGGCAGATCGGCGCTGGCGAGCGCCTGGTCGAAGGTGGCGCGGAAGTCGCCACTGTCGATGGCGATGCCGAAGGCGCTTTTGGTCGGCATCGCCGCGGCCGGGATGAAGTTCCCTCGGCGCAGCGCGGCGCGGTCGAAGCCGCATTCGCGCGCCGCCTGGTCGATCAGCCGCTCCAGGATGTTCGTGGCTTCGGCGAAGCCTGGGCAGCGGGTGACGCCGACCGGCGGCGTATTGGTGAAGACGGCACGGATCCGCAGCGCGATGACCGGAATGACGTAGGGCCCACCCTGCAGATGAACGTATTGGTTGAACTGCACGCCAGCGGCGCCGCCGGCGAGATAGGCGCCGAGATTGGCATCGCTATCCACCCGGAAGGCCAGGAAGCGGCCTTCGGCATCGAGGGCGAGTTCGGCCTGCGCGGTGTGGTCGCGCGCTTGGTGGTCGGCCTGGAACACCTCCGACCGGGTGGCGATCCATTTCACCGGGCGGCCGATGCGTCGCGCGGCCCAGGGGATCAACGCATGTTCGGCATAGAGGAAGTTCTTCGCGCCGAAGCCGCCTCCGACATCGGGGGCGAGGAAGCGAACGGCAGCGGGCGGCACGCCCAGCACGGCGGCGGTCAGGTCGCGGATGCCGTGGATATTCTGGCTGGAGACCCGGACAATATAGCGCCCGGCCGCAGCATCCCATTGGCCGATGATGCCGCGCG
>CAITYE010000011.1 GCA_903896535.1 uncultured Paracraurococcus sp. | reverse complement strand
TTGCACGATGCCTTTCGCGCCGCGCTGTTCGACCCCGCCCATGACGTGGTGCTGAATCGGCTCGACATGCCCCGCACCTACCTCGACAGCGCCGACTACCTCGCTGCCGCACCGCGGCTGCTGGCCGAGAATACGGCGGCAGTGCGCTCCCTTGGCCTCAGGATGTAGGCCCGGCCGGGCGGCACTTGCCGCCCCCTCAAGGCCCGCCGGAGCCGCCCCGGCTTGCCGGCTGGCCGTCTCTCCTAGTTATATGCGTCCAGGAGTAGCTTATCGCCACCCTGGAGGATCGCCGGGTTGATCCCGCAGGGCGGAGATAAGCTGTTCAAGACACATTATTTTCTAGAGCAAGACATCCGTTGAGACGATGCCGTCTGAACGGATATTGCTCTAGCGGGCGGCGCTGCGGCCGCGCAGGGCGAGGAAACGATGGACGATCTGAATCAGGCAACCAGGGAACTGCACCAGGCCTGGGAAAGCCGCGAGGCGGCAAGGGCTTGGCTGGCCGCCTTCGAGGCAGCGCTGGCCAGCGGCGATGCCCAGCGCCTCGCCGCCTTATTCCACACCGAATCCCACTGGCGCGACGTGCTGGCCTTCACCTGGCACATGACGCCGGTTGCCGGCGCCGAGGCAATCGCCGCCCGCCTATTGGCCGAGCAGCCGCGCACCCAGGCCCATGGCTTCGTCCTGCCGGAAGGGCGCCGGGCGCCGCGGCGGGCGATGCGGTTGGGCAGCGAATGCATTGAGGCGCTTTATGAGTTCGCCACCGCGCTGGGTCGTGGCGCCGGTATTTTTCGCCTCTCGCCCACCGAAGACGGCACGATGAAAGCATGGCTGCTCTCGACCACGCTGCAATCCTTGAATGGCCATGAGGAGCGGGTCGGCCCCAACCGACCGAGCGGTTCAGCCTATTCGCGCAATTTCGGTGGCGACAACTGGGTGGATGCCCGCCGCAGGGCCATCGCCTACGACGACCGCGACCCGACCGTGCTGGTGGTGGGCGGCGCGCAGGCCGGGCTCGCCGTCGCCGCGCGGCTGAACCAGCTGGGGGTCGACACGCTGGTCGTCGAGAAATGGCCGCGGATCGGCGATAGCTGGCGCAAGCGCTACCACTCGCTTGCCCTGCACAATTCGATCCACATCAACCACCTGCCCTACATGCCGTTTCCGCCAAGCTGGCCGACCTATATTCCTAAGGACATGCTGGGGAATTGGTTCGAGTTCTACGCCGATGCGATGGAAATCAACTGCTGGACGGATACGGAACTGGCCAGCGCCGAATGGGATGCGACGGCGCAGCGCTGGCAGGTTCGCCTCAAACGCGGCGATGGTACGGAACGCGTGCTGCGGCCGCGCCACATCGTCTGCGCCAATGGCGTGAGCAGCTATCCGAAGGTACCGGACCTGCCAGGGCTGGGCGATTTCGGTGGCGAAGTTATCCATTCCGAAGGCTTCGATAGCGGTGCTGGCTGGGCCGGCAAGCGGGCCCTGATCCTGGGCACGGGCAGCAGCGCGAACGATATCGCCCTCGACCTGCATAGCTTCGGCGTCCACACGACCATGATTCAGCGCGGCTCAACCACCGTGGTCTCCATCAACCCCAGTGCCCGGCTGAATGAGGCCGTGTGGAATGAGCCAGGCAGCCTGGAGGATGCCGATCTGGTCGTGGCTTCGGCGCCGCCACCGCTGGTGCTGCGGAACTACCGGGCGGTCGTGAAGCGGATGATGGAACTCGACCGCGAGATGGTCGAAGGGCTGAAGCGCATCGGCTTCAAGCACGATATCGGCGAGGACGAGACCGGCCACCAGATGAAGTACATGCGGCGCGGCGGCGGGTATAACCTCGATGCCGGCAGCTCTGAACTGCTGATCAAGGGCGAGATCGGCCTGCTACAATTCGATCGGATCGAGCGTTTCGTCGCCGAGGGCGCGCTCCTGAAAGACGGCAGCGTGGTGCCCGCCGACCTGTTGCTGCTCGCCACCGGCTACTATCCGCAGCAGGAACTGGTCCGGCGGGCGATGGGCGAAGCTATCGCCGAACGGGTCGGCCCGGTCTGGGG
>CAITYE010000010.1 GCA_903896535.1 uncultured Paracraurococcus sp. | reverse complement strand
TTGGCCTCATTGCCCTCGGTGGACGTGACACAATCCACGGTGAGCGCAGCTACGCCCGGGCCGTACGTGACCATCCCGAAGCATCCGTCATCCTGACCGACCCGAACACCCGCACCGCCGCGGAATGGCTATTGACCATCGCTGGGACGGAACAGCGGGCCAAGGCCGGGCTGCCGGTCCCTGGGGGTCTCTATTTCTTCAATCCCGCCCCGCGCCGGAAGCTGCCGGCCGATTGGCCCGTGCAACGGCCCGACCCCACTTGGCAGGAGATTGCCGCCTTCCCAGACAAGCCGCGGCCCACGGCGCGCTTGGTCGGCTGGCTGGGGCTGGATCGGGTATTGCCGAAAGGCCTGATCACCAAGCTGGCACCGCCACTGCGTCGGCCCGCGCTTTATCGGGTTCCGTCCATGTAGGAGCTTGGCGATCGGCCTCGGATCATTCGATCCAATGATTGGAGTTTCCCACGGTCGGAGATTGCGTGAGAGCCGCCGCTGATATCGGCCTGTTCCAGCCCCCAATGACCGGGCGAAAAACGCCGGTGTCTTGGGCCGAGCGGCACGAATGAAAGTCTCGTGCCGCTGGTATGATCAGATGCGGGCATCCTTTCGCGGACTGCTTCAGCGATTCGCCCCCGGGCGTAGCCGAAGACCCGGCCGCAGTCGGGTGAACGGCAACACTGCCGGATCGGCCACCACCGGCCCAGGCGCGGCCACGACCAGCACCTGTTCGGCGATGGGCTGGAAATGCGCCCGGAAATGCACGCTGCTCTTCAATGCGATGATCTTCTGCGCCGCCGGCTCCACGCCAATATGCGTGAACAGCGACTGATCCAGGGCCTGCATCTTGCGGGTGACCACAATCACCCTGACGCCAGGGGAGACACGGATCAGCGCCGTCGGGCCGAGATCGATGGGATTGCCCTTCGACATCGGGCCAGTGCCGATGAACCGCCCGTCGGAGAGCGCTTCCACCACCGCCGTCACCGCCAAGGGCACGCCATCGCTGCGTCCGCCGAGCGAGAGCGCCAGCCGCGCCCCTAGCCCGGCGGCGTGGCAGGCCGCGGCGCTTTCGGCATCGTTGATCAGGCCGAGCACGGCGCCTTCGGCATTCTGGGCGATCAACTCGCTGAGCAGCCCGGTCGTATCGCCGTGGCCGCCGCCGCCCGGATTGTCCTGGGTATCGGCGATCACCACTGGACGGGTCGCACCGCGGGCCACCGCAATGGCTGTTGCAACGCCCTCAGCCGCAGGTAGCACGGCGCCGGCGAAGCTCGGCTCGCGCGCATCCATATAAGCCTTGAGGGCCTCGACCGCCGCGACGGCCGCCGCCGGCTCCTCCGCCCAGGCGGCGATGGCCACGCCGCAGCCGGGGAAATCCGCATAGGGAAAACCGAAGCAGAAGCCTAACTCGGCCACGTCATGCGCCGCCGCAAGCCGCTCCCGTTCGGCCATCACGCCGGCCATGGGCTCGACCAATGTGCACTGCATGGTCAGGGGTATGAGAAAATCGAGCGTCGCGAAGGCTCGCGCCCAGGGCTTCCCGCGGCGGATGCGTTCCAGCAGCAACCCGGTCGCCTGGGCGCCAGCGGGTTTCATGTCCACATGGGGGTAGGTGCGGTAGGGCACCAGCACATCGGTCAGCGCGACCAAGGCTTCGGTCATATTGGCATGCGGGTCGAGCGAGACGGCGAGCGGCAGATCTGGCCCGACTACGGCACGCACCCGGCGCAGCAACTCGGCCTCGGCATCGTCGAAGCCCTCGGCGACCA
>CAITYE010000009.1 GCA_903896535.1 uncultured Paracraurococcus sp. | reverse complement strand
CGCCGCTTCGGCCGGCACCTGCTATCCCAAGGCTGGCGCGATCGATGTCGATATCCATCCGGCCGTGCCGGATATGGCCGCGCTCCGCCCCTATCTGGATGCGCATTGGCGCGAGCAGATGACCGTGCGGGGCGTTGACGGACTGGAGAGTATGCTCTGGAAGCCCAGCCTGCCGATCAGCGCGCGCCCCGATTTCCGCCCGGCCGAAGGCCTGCCAGGAGCCCGTCTTGATCAGGTGCGACGCGACGCGCTCGATCCCTTTGGTACGGCATTAGCCATCTGTAATCCGCTTTGGGGCGTAGCGGTACCGTTTGCCGAGGATATGGCGATGGCCCTTTGCCGCGCCATGAATGACTGGCTGGCCGAGGAATGGCTGGCCCCCGAACCGCGGCTGCGCGGCGCCATCGTGGTACCGCCGCAATCGCCCGATCAGGCTGCCGCCGAGATCGACCGCTGCGCGCGCAATCCGCGCTTCGTCTCCGTTCTATTGCCCGCGATGACCGAACAGCCGCTCGGCCGGCGGGCGCATCGCCCGATCATGGCGGCGGCGGAACGCCATGGCCTCCCCATCACGATCCATGCGGGCGGCCTGTATCGGCATCCGCCAACCGCGACGGGCTGGCCGAGCTTCCATGCCGAGGACCATGCGGCCCAGGCCAATATCTTTCAGTCCCAACTCCTCTCATTGGTCTATGAGGGCGTTTTCGTCGACCATCCTTCCCTCAAGGTGGTGCTGCTGGATGCAGGGCTCGGCTGGCTGCCGCAGTTCATGTGGCGCGCCACCAAGACGTGGCGCGGCCTGCGCGCCGAAGTGCCTTGGCTGAAGCAGAATCCGGCCGATGTGATGCGGTCCCATGTGCGGCTTTCAATCCAGCCGTTGCAGGGGCCGCCCGATGCCGAGGGCATGGAGCGGCTGCTCGCCCATCTCGCCGCCGATCAGATGTTGCTCTATGCCACCGACTGGCCGCATTGGCGCTTTGAGGGCGAGGCGGCCATCCCGCCGCAACTGCCGACGCGGCTGCTGCCCGCGCTGTGCCGCGACAATGCGCTCGAGACCTACCCCCGTCTCAAGGAGACACTCGCATGACCGTCGATGTCGATCCGCGGACTGCCTTGTCGGCCGCCAGCAAGGTGCGGCTGGTCGATTGCGACATCCATCCGATCATTCGGCATAAGGGCGATCTGAAGCCTTATCTGTCGCGCGAATGGCAGGGCTATCACCACACCTATGGCGATTTCCTGGTCTCGCCTTTCGCCACCGCGCATCCCTATCCGAAGCCCACGCCGGCGCTCTCGCGTCTGGATACCTGGCCGCCCAGTGGCGGGCCGCCCGGCAGCGATCTGGCTTTCATGCGGGATCAGCATCTCGATCCGCACGATATCGAGTTCGGCGTTCTTCAGGTCCTATGGCCGACCGCGGCGCGGCATCGCAACCTCGGCTATGGCGCCGCGCTCTGCCGGGCGATCAATGACTGGCAGAAGGCCGAATGGTTGGGGCGGGAGAAGCGGCTGCGCGGCAGCGTGATGGTGACGCAGGAGGACCCGGAGGCGGCGGTGGCGGAGATCGCCCGTTGCGCCCGACAAGGCGGCTTTGCGCAGGTGATGGTGGTGCCACGCAATATCGAGCCGATGGGCCGGCGCCGCTATTGGCCCATTTTTGCCGCAGCTGAGGCCCACGACATCACGCTGGGTTGTCATGTCGGTGGGCTGAACGGCTATGCAGTGACCGGTGGTGCAGGGCACTGCAGCTTCTATGCCGAGGAGAAGGACAGCAATGGCTTCGCCATGGAGGCGATGCTCACCTCAATGATCTTTGAGGGCGTCTTCGAGGCCTTCCCCAAGCTGCGCCTTGTGGCGATCGAAGCTGGGCTGGGCTGGGTGCCGGCACTTGGCTGGCGGCTCGACGAGCTTTGGCAGCGCTTCCGCGACGAGTTGCCGGCGGTCCGGCGGCCGCCTTCCGAGACGCTGCGCGAGCGGCTTTGGTACACCACGCAGCCGGCCGATGAGCCCGAAGATCCGAAGCATCTGCGCGATGTCTTCGACTGGATCGGCTGGGATCACATCTGCTTTGCGTCCGATTATCCGCATTGGGACAGTGACGATCCCCGTTACGCGCTGCCGATCGCCATGAGCCGGGCCGAGCACCGGGCGATCTTCCGCGACAATGCGCTTGGCGTGTACCGGCTGTCCTGATGGCGCAGCGGCATGTCGTGCTGCCGCTGGCCGAATTGCCGGCGGGTGAGAGTCGCATCGTCACGGTTCGGGGTCGCGAGATCGCGCTGTTCAATCTGGCTGGTGAGGTCTTCGCCCTGATCAACCGCTGCCCGCATGAGGGCGCGCCACTCGGCCTCGGCCTGCGTGTCGGGCTTTCGGAGAGCGAGAAGCCTGGCTGCTACACCCATTCCCGTCCGGGCGAGCTGGTGCGCTGTCCTTGGCATGGCTGGGAGTTCGACATCCGCACCGGCCAGAGCTGGTGCGAACCGGCGAAGCTAAAGGCGAAAAGCTTCACCGCCAGCATCGAGCCGGGCGCGACGGTGGTGAAGGGGCCCTATGTGGCCGAGAGTCTGCCGGTTTCGATTGAGGCGCACTACGTTGTGGTGGAGTTGTAGGGCAAGAAGCCCCTTCAGGTGGAATCACCTGAACGGGTCTCTTAGCTCTAGAAACCATAATAGCTGGAGCCGGCTTCACATCAGCAGGCTGAACAACATCTTGGCCATGTCCCTCAGCGGCATCACGGTCAACATGAGCGGTGCGCAGGGCAGCAGAGTGGCGAGCGCGAGCAGCAGCACATCCTGCTTCAGCACCGGGGCGAAGCGCATGTTGCGCACGACTTGTAGGCTATTGCCGAGATCGGCCAGTGATTGCAGATCGGCGGTGCCAAGCAGCGTTTCCTTCGTGGCGTCACCGTGTAGCCATTTCTGGTCGAAAGCGCGGACATAGCGTTCAGCGAGAGTATCATAGTGGCGGATGCCTTCACGCCTGGCGGCGATGAGCCTGGGGGTGAAGGCCAGCAGCGGGCAGATCGCCAGGAGCAGGATGAAGCCCAACAGCACCCCGATCTGCGGCGCGAAATCGGGCAGCGAGGCGTGCAGATAGAGAATCCGATCGGCGAGCAGGCCGGCCATCAGCGTCCCGTGTGCCGCGCCTAGGATCGCGAAGGTGCCGATCGTGTCGGAGAGAAAACCGAGGCCGCCAACACGGTCCGGATGGGCAGGCATGAGAATGAGCGGCAGTCGGCCGAGCCGCCAGAGCAGCACGGCCCAGATCGCCAGCCGCCAGTACCAGCGGCATAGCATGAATTGCAGGATCGGCAGGCTGACCAAGCCGAACCACAGCCCGGCCCACGAAAATTGCATGCCGTCGGCTGTCGGCAAGGCGTACCAGCTAGAGGTCTCCAGCGCCGCGAAGTTGCGCCAGATGATCAAGACACCCACGAGGTAGACCAACGCCAGCAGCAGCAGTTCAGCGATGATCGAGTTGCGCCAGCGCAGCGCATCCGTGATCGCAGCATAGAAATCAGATACGGCTGTCGGCGGGACAAGATCGCGGTCGCGGAAGAGCGGCAGCGCAAGGCCCAGTCGCTGATGGACGCTCAGCTCCGCCATGATCAGCAGCGGCAGGGCGATAAGGAAGCGCAGATGGAATTCGGGGTCTTTCAGTAGCGGGAGTACGACCCCGCCGGCCAGGAGCCGCCCTTCTGCGGCCGAAAGCAGCAGTGGTGGCAGCCAACAGACCACCAGCGCGAGGATGATCCGGCGATGCACCAGACCAAGCGCGTCATCCGTCAGCCGGCCGCGGCGAAGCAGTTGGTACAGCGGCCCGCCGAGAAAGAGCGAAAAATTAGGTAAGTTGCCGGCCAGCGATGGGCGGGTCATGCGAATTGATCCCTGCAACCTTGGCCAGCATGCGCCCGACATCGCTGCCCTGCCATAGAGCGGGCTGCGTTGAGGCGGAATCGCCGATAACGCTGAATCCCGTGATCAAACAAAGGTTAGAGCGGGATGCGTGAGCGAATGCGAACGCGGCGGGCTCTAGCAGGCTTGCCACAGATACTTGCCCCGGCGCCGCGCTCAGCACATCGTAGAGGAAGCAGCCGAGGAGAGCCGCTATGGCCAACCGTGTCGTTAGCCGTGATGAAATGCTGTCGCGCACCGCCATTTTCAAAGATCTCAAGGGTAGCAGCCGGCCGCTGGTCGATGCCGTATTGCCGCAATTCCAGCGCGAGATTTTCCAGATCATCGGCGGCGGCGTGACAGAGGATCCCGAGGTCAAGGTCCCGATCACCGCCGTGGAAGGCTTCCATCTCTCGATCATCAAGGCCGGCCCCGGCAAGGGCACGGGATTGCATAACCACAAGACGGTCGAGGTCTTCATGCCGCTGACCGGGACCTGGGCGGTGATCTGGGGCGATGCCGGCGAGAACGAGCTGACAATCGGGCAGTACGACGTTGTCTCGGTTCCCATCGGTGTGATGCGAGGATTCCGCAACGATGGTGACCAGGAGGCGCTGCTGCTGGCAATCGTCGGCGGCACCGATCCGGGTCGGGTCGATTGGGCCAAGGATGTGCGCGACCAGGTACGGGCGCGCGGCTTTGATCTCGGCGCCGATGGCAAGATCATCGAGCTGACAAAGTGACGCCTTACGCCACTGCGACCGAGATTGCCGCCGCGGTTCTGGGCAAGCGCGCCTCGCCGGTCGAGGTGGTGCAGGCCTCGCTCGCCCGCCTCGCCGCGGTGGAGCCTGCGATCAACGCATTCGCCGTCAGGCTCGAGGAACAGGCCCTGGCCGCGGCCCGCGCGGCAGAGGCGGCGATTATGCGCGGAGAACCGGCGGGCCCCCTCGCGGGCGTGCCGCTGACCGTCAAGGACAATGTCGCGATGGCCGGCCATGCCCTCGGCAATGGCTCCCGCACCGGGACGGCAGTGGCGGCCGAGGATGCGGTGATGGTGGCGCGGCTGAAGGCGGCGGGCGCCATCGTGATCGGGCGGACCAACCTGTCGGAATTCGCCCACCGGGTGCTGACCGATAATCCCGTGCACGGCATCACCCGCAACCCCTGGAGCCTCGCGCATACCCCGGGGGGGTCCTCGGGCGGTGGCTCGGCGGCGCTGGCCGCCGGTGTCGCACCGCTGGCCATCGGCACGGATGGTGGCGGTTCCATCCGCTGCCCGGCGAGCTGCGTGGGCGCCGTTGGGCTGAAGCCGACGCTGGGGGCCGTCCCATTTGAGAGCTTCCCCGACGCCTTCGGGTCTTTCGCCTTCGCCGGTCCGATAACCCGCACGGCGGCGGATGCGGCCCTGATGTTCCGGGTGATGGCCGGGTACAGCCCGCGCGATCCCTGGTCGCGGGGGCACGCCATGCCGACCGGCACGGTGCGCGCCCAGGGCGCGGCCCGGGCCCTACGCATCGGCTGGTTGGCGCAGCCAGGCGGCTATCCGCTGGATGGGGAGGTGCGGACGGCCTGCGAGGCGGCGCTTGCCGTACTGGCCGCGGAAGCGGGGGCGGTGGCGCCGCTCTCGGCCCCCTGTTTCGATGGCGTCTGGGAGATTTACCAGATCCTGGCGACGGCCGGCCATGCGGGCCGCTTCAGCGCGCTGGAGGCCGAGCGCGGCGCTGAACTGACCCCAGCCTTCCGACGCTCCGTGGCGCTTG
Source organism: uncultured Paracraurococcus sp. (assembly GCA_903896535.1). Lineage (GTDB taxonomy): Bacteria > Pseudomonadota > Alphaproteobacteria > Acetobacterales > Acetobacteraceae > CAITYE01. Next base: position 18,907 of record CAITYE010000009.1, on the reverse strand, counting down.
GACGCAGCTGGTCGGGCCAGCAGGTGATCCAGGCCCAGGACCGGCGCGGAGCCCTGTACAGGTCCGTGCAGGCGCTGTTCGAGACGCTTGATGTGATCGCCATGCCGACCGCGATGGGCCCGCCGCCGCGGGTCGAGACCGATGGCGGCATCGATACTGGCTGGTATGCCGCCTGGGCAGCCCCCCTGTATCCGCTGAACCTCACGGGCAATCCGGCAATCTCAATCCCGGCCGGGTTCTCTGCCGAAGGTCTGCCGCTTGGATTGCAACTCGTGGCGCCCTTCGGGTACGAACAACGCCTGCTGGATCTGGCGGCGCTGCTGGAGGAAAGCCTCGGCCTCCTCGGAAAGCGGCCGAGCCTCTGATCCCAGCGGCGCGAGGCTATGACTCGGGCCGAGCGTCCGAACGGGCGCCGCGGCCAGTGCCGCGTAGCCGTCGCGGCTAATGCCGCGTAGCCCAGGAAACCGGGGGTTTCCGCCCGGCGATTGAGGGCCAGAAAAACAATACCAGCGGTCAAAGGATTTGGCCGCTGGCAGGAGAGGGCTACTTCTTCTCGATATTCCAATAGGCGATGAAGTAGGCGTCCAGCACGCCCTGGACGTTCTTGCGGAAGCCGCTGACCACGTCGAACTGGCCGGTCGGCACATAGGGGATGAAGTCCCACATCCGCTTATGAAAGGCCTCGTAGGCGGTCTTGCGCGCTGCATCATCCGGAGCGGCAAGGAAAGCCTGCCGCAGCTTCTCTCCCTGCTCGTCGCAAGGGAAGCCGGCCCAGGAGGAGGCGGGGCAGGACATATCGACCGAGAGGTTGGTCATCGGGTGGAACCAGAAGACGCCGGCGGCATAGTACGGAAACAGGTGATAACCGCCCTGGCCGATCGGCTTATCCTTGGTCTGGATACGCGGGAACATGGCGGAGAAATCCATCATCTCGACATCCACATTCACGCCAATCTGTTTCAGCCGCTGTTCCACCACCAGCGCCATCTGCCCGATCACCGGGAGTTGCGGCGTCGCCACCATGACCAGCCGCTCGCCCTTGTAGCCGGCTTCGAGCATCAGCTGCCGGGCACGGGCGAGGTCGGGCTTGCGCCATGGCTCGCTGCCCACCTCGGTCGACAGCGGACCCCCGCAGACTGTGAAGGAAAAGCACTCCTTGGTCGGCACCTTGTCGCCGGCGATCGCGTCCAGCATCTCCCGCTGGTCGAGTGCCAGCGCCAGCGCCTGGCGCGCGCGGATATCGTTAAAGGGCGGTAGCTGGAAGTTGGGTCGGACGAAGCTCTGAGACGGCAGCGAGGCCAGGCGTCGCACGGTCATGCCGCGCTGCGCCAGGAAGGGGGCAAGGTCCGGTGTCACCTGCTCCCACAGATCCGCCTCGTTGTTGACCAGCGCATTGGCGGCGGTCGTCGCATCCGGCATGACGATCCACTCGACCCGATCCACCTTCACGATGCGGGCGCCAGCCAGCCCATCGGTTGGCTCCTGTCGCGGCGTATAGTCGCGGAACTTCTCAAAGACCGCGCGATGGCCGGAGACGCGTTCCCCGGCGATGTAGCGGAATGGGCCGGAGCCGATCGGGTTGGTCAGCGGTGCGCCGATCGGCCGCTTTGCGTCGGCCTCCGGCAGGATGCCGGCGATTGGCGCGCCGGGTCCGGAGAGGATGAATTCGACCAGGCCGAAGGGCTCCTTCAGCGTCAGCGTGAAGCTGCGCTCGTCGATGATCTGCATCCCCGCCATGCGTCGGCCGAGTTGCCCACCGATCGAGGTGCTGCCCGCCCAGCGCTCGATCGACGCGACCACATCGCGCGTCGTCACTGGCTTGCCGTCGTGGAACTTCAGCCCTGGCCGCAGAGTGAAACGCCAGGTGAGGCGATCCGGGCTGGCGTCCCAGCTTTCGACCATCATCGGCCGTGGTGTCAGCGTCGAGTCGAGCGCGAAAAGCGTCTCAAAGACCATCTGGGAATAGATACGGGAGACAAGGTTCGCGCCGCGCGTCGGGTCCAGCTCGGTGACATCGGCCGAGGGGACAACCCTCAGCACATTGGTCGAGGATTGCCCCACCGCTGACCCACCGGCCAGCAGTGCGCAGAGCCCAGCGGCCAACCCCCAGCCCCGTGATTTCCGCATCTTCGCCTCCCGATCTTCCGGTACGCTAAAGCTAGAGCCGCTCCGCCCCAAGCGGAAACTCGGCGGCCTGTGGGCGGCTCATCGCTGGTTGCCGGGCGAGGTCAGATAGCCGTCACGGTTGGAATAGATCGCGCCGGAGTTGGTGATCGAGCCGGTCTCCATATTCCCTCGCACGTTCCCCGTGCGGGTGTCGGGGATACCGGAATACTCGCCGCCCGGCTGGATGCCGGCGCAAGCGCCGAGACCGAGTGCCGCAATCAGGAAAAGGAGGGGGCGGTACGGGTAGGACATGGTGCCTCCTGGGCTTGCAGCAGGACCGGCCGAACTGCGGCGTCAGGCCCTCTTCGGCACGACGGCTTTGATGGCATCGGCGATCGCGGTGCAGGCGCGTGCGCTATGGCCTTTGCGCACTTCCTCGCGGGCCAGCGCGATGCGGCTCAGGGCGAGGGCGATCGCCTCCTTGGGGCCGCCATGGCTTAGCGCAAGCTTCAATTCGGTCTCGGCGAGATCGAGGTTGATGCCAGCGGCCTGGCCATGGTCATGGCGGATGTCGTCATCGGCACCGACCAGCAGTTGCAGGACATGCCTCTCCTCTGGGCTGCTGCCGGAGATTGGGACGATATGCGGCGGCGGCGGATCTTTCGAGTGATCTGGCCCCGAGGCAACCTGCGGCACGAGCGCCGAGAGAAATACTTTCAGGTACGGATGTGCGTCATGCGGCGGGGTCGTCATGGAATCCTCCAACGTCGAGAGCGATCATACCAAATGGGCTGGGTCACAGGATAGCACCCTGCGCTGCCCTCAAGTACCGCTCACGGCGTGCGCCATTCCTCAACCCATAGAGGGGTCTGGTTGAGGTGCCCGGTTGGCCTGAGGCCGGCGAGCCAAATCGGCCAGACATGTGCATCGGCGCGGAACCAGAGCGGCAGCTGCGGGAGTGCATCGCCAAGGATCGCCTGTAGCCGCACGAAGTGCGCGCGGCGGGCCGTGGCGTCGAACTCGCGCGGGATCGCCTCCAGCAGCGCGTCCACATCCCTGTTGCTGAAGCCGGTGTAGTTCTGCCCCGACCAGTTCCGCGCTTGATCCGGTATTTCGGTGCTGTGGAACTGCCCGCGCGGCACGCTTTCGGGCGCGCTGATCCAGGCGAACATGGCCCCGCCGGTCAATTTGCGCCGTGACAGCGTCTCACCGAACAGCACCCGTGGCGGCTCGTTTCGAATGCGCACCTCTATGCCGGCTTGCCGCCACATCGCCTGCAGAATCTGCTGCACCTGTTCGCGGGCGCGGTTGCCGGCCGTTGTCATCAGCTCGAAAGCGAGCTTTTCACCTGCTGCGTTGCGCCGCACTCCATCCGGACTGCGCGGCCATCCGGCTGCATCAAGCAGCGCCGCGGCGCGCCCGGGCTCGTAAGGCCAGCGCGGCAGGTCTGGGCTGTACATCGGATCAAGCGGATGGACGACGCCATGCGCGACGTGTTGACGTCCTTCGAACAGCCGCTCGACGATCTGCTGGCGGTCGATCGCAAGGAGCAGCGCCTGTCGGACACGCTGTTCGGCGAGCGCCGGATGATCAAGGCGGAGGTCGATGTGTTCGTAGATTAGCCCTGGCTTGTAGGTGACCTGGAAACGCCCGGGGTGTCGCCGCTCCAGTGCCGCCGCCTGTTCGACCGGTAGGCCGAGCTCACCCGCGATCATATCGAGTTGCCCGGCCAGCAATTGCGCTTCGAGCGCGGTGGTGTTCTCGACGGTGCGGATCTGAATGCGGCGGAAGGCCGGGGCGGGGCCGGACCAGGTCGGGTTGGTCTCCAGCGTTACTCCGGCGGCGGACTGCACTCCGGCGATGCGGTAGGGTCCATTCCAGAGGCCAGGATTCGTAATGTCAGTATCGTACCCAGTGCGGTTGCGATAGCCGCGCGGATCAGCCTCCCAACGCGGCCGTTCGAGGTGTGCGGGCAAGGGCGCGAAATCGCCGAGCGACGCGAAGTCGAAGGCTACGCGGTCGAAGCGCAATGTGGCGGTGCGCGCATCGATCGTCTCGAAGGCGTAAGCGGAGCGATAGAACTCGGCGCCGCCGAACCCGGTTTCAGGATGCCGCCCGGCTTCCCAGGCGAAGCGCAGGTCCTCGGTCGAAATCGGTGTACCATCGCCCCATCGGGCACCCTCCTTCAGGCGGATGGTGAGCCGCAGCCCAGGCTCCCCCTTCGGTGTCGTCTCCCGGACCGCGAGGCCGTTCTCCAGCGTCGGGAGTGTTTCGCAAAGCAGGCAGATCAGTCGCCAATCGGGATCATAAGCCGTCAGCGGCCGGCGGGCGAAGCCCAGCACATAGGACTTCGCCGCCATGTTCTCGATATTGGGATGGAAGGTGGACGGGTATTGGGTGATGCCGATCGTCAGGCTTTCACGCGTCGGCTGGGTGGCGGCCGGGCCGGCCGCCAGCGTACCGAGGATGCAGCCGAGGAGCGCCGCCTGGCGCCGCATCAGTCTCGCTTGGCCTCCGCCGCCGAGCCGATGCCGCCATGGGCCTTCGACCAGCCCACCGGGTCTTCCAGGAATTTCCGTACTTCCTTGAGTGCGGTGTCGGAGAAATAGGGCCGCTCTCGGCAAACTTCGAGCACGTCCCACCAGGTGCAGAGATGGTGCAGTGCCAGGCCCATCGCTTGCATGGTCTCGAAGCTACCAGGGAAGACGCCATAGTAAAAGACAACAAAGGTATGATCGCAGGTGGCACCCGCATCGCGTAGTGCCTGCGCGAAACGTATCTTTGACGCACCATCGGTGGTCAGATCCTCGACCAGCAGGGTATTGCGCCCCTCTGGGACCTCGCCCTCAATCTGCGCGCCCCGGCCGAAGCCTTTTGGCTGTTTCCGCACATAGGCCATCGGCGTCGCCATACGTTCGGCGATCCAGGCGGCAAAGGGAATTCCGGCGGTTTCGCCACCGGCCACAACCTCGATCGTTTCGTAGCCAATATGGCGACCGATTTTTTCAACGGCGAGATCACAAATACGACGGCGCGCGCGCGGAAAATAAATAATCTTTCGGCAATCGATATAGACCGGACTTTTCCAGCCACTCGTGAAGGTGTAGGGTTCCTCCGGGCGGAAGTTGATGGCCTTGATTTCCAGGAGCAGCCGCGCGGTTGTCAGGGCTGCATCCCGATCCCAATCTGAGGTCTGCTGCATGATTGATTCCCGCTCTCCGATCGGCACTGTCGTCGTTTGTCCTAGTCCGAGCCTTGAGGCGCGTCCATGACGCCAGAAGCCGCCGATGCCCCAGAGCGGCAACAACTTAACTACAATCCCCGCTGGCTGTCGCCGGATACTCTGCCGACCGGTGGAATCATGGCGCTGGTGGACCGGCGGGCCGGTACCGCCGCGCAGACTTTGGGCATCGCCGAGCGCCTTGGCGAGCCCTATCGCCTGGTTGCGCTTCGCTGGAGCGGCAGCGCCAAGATTCCCTGGCCTTGGCCGACGCTCGCCGGGCTTAGCTCGGATTCCCGTCATGGCATCGCCCCGCCCTGGCCGTCCTTGGTGATTTCTGCAGGACGCCGTTCGGTACCGGTCGCCCGTTGGCTCCGCCGCCGGGGCGCCAAGCTTGTTCACTGCGGCTGGCCGAATTTTGCCCCAAGTGCCTTCGAACTGCTGGTGGTGGGCAAGCATGACCGTCCCTACGAAGCCCCGAACGTCTTGCCGATTCAGGGCGCCACGCATCGGATCTCGGCCCGCGTGTTGGCGAAGGCGCGCGAGGAGTGGGCCGAATTCGCGGCCCTCCCCCGGCCGCGCGTCGGCTTGCTGGTCGGCGGCCCGGTGCGCGGCGAGGGGTTGGACCCGGGCCTTGCCGAACGGATCGCTGCCCAGGTTGCCGGCCTATCCGGCAGCGTTATCGCCACGACCAGCCGACGTACCGGCTCAACCGCGGCCCAGGCGGTGGCCCGCGCTTTGGTGCGTACGCCAGGCGGCCTCCATCGTTGGAACGATTCGGCGAGCCGCAATCCCTATGCGGGCATCCTCGCCTGGGCCGATATCCTGGTGGTGACCGGCGACAGCGTCTCCATGGTCTCGGAGGCCCTGGTCAGTGAGGCACCGCTCTATATCATCGACCCCGGGGGCTTGCCGAAGCGCCATCGCGCCTTCATCGACGGGCTGGTCGCCGAGGGTCAGGCAAAAATGTTCGTGGAGACCGGGCTTGAGCCATTCACCCGCACATCGCTCGACGAGACGGGGCGGGTCTGCGCAGAAATTCGCGCCCGCGGTCTGATCTGACGGGAATGGCGGCGGGCTTTTGCATCGCGCCCACCCGGCCAAGCTTCGGCTGATGCGAAAGACCTCGCCGCCCCACCACGTCGCCTCACGTTTCGCTTGGCCCTGGCTGGACCGTCAGGGGCATATTTCGGCGTTACGTGCCGGCTGCTTTGTTTTGCTGTGCGCCCCCGCGCTATGGTTATTCGGGCTTGCTATTGCCGGCGATCTCGGCCCGGAGCCACTGAAGGCGGCCATGAAGGAGATCGGTCGCTGGACGATGCGGCTGTTCCTTGTGACCCTGGCGGTCACGCCGGCGGCGAGGCTCGCTGGGGCGGCGCGCCTTGCCAGTTTAAGGCGAATGCTTGGGCTCGGCACCCTCGCTTATGCCCTGCTCCACCTGCTGCTTTACGCGTGGCTCGAGGACTGGAGGCCCTGGCAGATCGCCCAGGAAATCGTGACGCGCTTCTACCTCACGCTCGGTTTCGTCGCCCTGCTCGGACTACTCGCCCTTGGCTGGACCTCGAGCGATGCTTGGCTGCGGCGGCTGGGGCCTGGCTGGAAGCGGTTGCATCGACTGGTCTGGCCGATCGCGTTGCTCGGGCTCTGGCACTTCTTCCTGCAATCGAAGTCTCTGGTGTTTGAGGCTGTGATCGCCGCCGGCTTGCTGAGTTGGCTGGCGCTGTGGCGGATTTTGCCGCCGGCGGTGCGGCTGCGGCCGGCTGCCCTTTTTCTGCTGGCGCCGATGTCGGCGGCGCTTGCTGTAGCGGCCGAATACGGCTTTTTCGCCCTGGCGACACGTTTGCCAGCAGCCCGGATCGCGGCCGCCAATCTCGACCCTTCGCTGGCGCCGCGCCCCGCACAATGGGTCCTGGCGATTACGCTATTGATACCGTTGCTGGTCGTGCTGCGTCGGCGTGCGACGGCCCGGTAAGCGGGTCTGGCCGCAGCCCTACCGTGCCCGGGCGATGCAGAAGGCGACGATATCTGCCAACGACCTACGGATCGGCCCATCGGGGAAGCCAGCGAGGGCGGCGAGCGCCTGATCGCCATAGGCGCGGGCGCGATCGATGGTCTCATCAAGCGCGCCGTGCCGGGCAAGCAGTGCCTGCGCCTCAGCCAGATCGCCTGGGTCCTGCCGGCCATCCTCAAGTGTACGCCGCCAGAAGCTGCGTTCCGCATCGTCGCCGCGCGCGAAGGCGAGGAGAACGGGGAGGGTGATTTTCCCCTCGCGAAAATCATCGCCGACGGTCTTCCCGAGGCGCGCCTGCTCGGCCGCGTAGTCCAGCGCGTCATCCACCAATTGGAAGGCGGTGCCTAGGGCGCGGCCATAGGTCTCAAGCGCATCTTTGTCCGCCGCAGGGCGGTCTGCGACGATGGCGCCAAGCCGGGCGGCGGCGGCGAAGAGCGCCGCGGTCTTGCCTTCAATGACTTCCAGATACTGCGCCTCCGTGGTCGCGGTATCGTTTTGCGTCATCAACTGCAGCACCTCGCCTTCGGCGATCGTGGCCGAGGCGGCGGAGAGGATCGCCATGACCTCTAGCGTGCCGTCTTCGACCATGAGCTGGAAGGCGCGGGCAAAGAGGAAATCGCCGACCAGAACCGAAGCCTCGTTGCCGAAAAGTGCATTCGCGGTGGCTTGTCCGCGCCGCAATGTGCTTGCGTCGACCACATCATCGTGCAGCAGGGTGGCGGTATGGATGAACTCGACGCAGGCGGCGAGGATCACGTGGCGCTGCCCGCCCGGAACGTCGGGATACCCGCAAAGCCGGGCGGCGGCGAGGGTCAACATGGGCCGTAGCCGCTTGCCGCCAGCGGCAATAAGGTGAGCTGCGAGCTGCGGGATCAGCGCCACAGGGCTCTGCATCCGCGTCATGATCACTCGGTTGCAGGCGGCGAGATCTTCAGCCACCAAGGCGCTTAGCGTGGAAAGCGCATCCTCGCGCTCCGCGGTCGTCGCCTGTTGCGGCGCTGTGGCGGCCGTGGCGCGCATCCCGCTATCGATTCCTTGACCCGAGTTCAGCTTTACCCAGGATAGTGACCGGCGAGTTTTGTCGCAAGTTACGGGCGGGCAACGCGTGGCGGATGCGGCTGTGCCCGGGGGACTCTGGTTGGGTTCGGCACCAATCGGGTACTCGGGGTTCAAGGGGAAACGGGCGAGGTAACGTGGTCATTGGGGATTGGACGGAGGATCGGTTGCTCGATGGGCGGGTTCTGCTGCGGCAGCCCCGAGAGGGTCTGCGGGCAGGGCTCGACGCGGTTCTCCTGGCTGCGGCGGTGCCGGCCGCTCCGGCAGAACGGGTGTTGGAGGGGGGCTGCGGCAGCGGTGCCGCCTTCCTTTGCCTCGCGGCACGCGTCCCAGGCGTTAACCTGTTCGCGGTAGAGCGCGAGCCCGCCTTGGCAGAATTGGCCATCGCCAATGCCGCAGCCAACGGCATAGCCGCACGCGTCACGGTCACAACCGGGGATGTCCGCGATCTGGCGTTGGCCGAGAGCTTGCCGCCGATGGCCCATGCTTTCGCCAATCCGCCCTTTTGGCCAGCCGGGACACCGCCACCTGCGACGTTGCGGGCCCGGGCCACGCATGCCGACGCCGATTTGCAAGCTTGGGCCCGGTTCCTGGCGGCCCCGCTCCTGTCCGGGGGGAGCCTCACGCTCATTTTGCCAGCGGCGCGCCTGGTCGCGGGGCTCGCCGCGCTGGACGCTGCCGGGTGCGGTGCGATCCGGGTGTTGCCCTGCTGGCCGCGCGCCGGGGTAGCGGCGAAACGGGTGCTCTTGCAGGCTTACAAGAACCGGCGCGGCCCATCGCGGATGGAGCCGGGGATCGTGCTGCATGAAGGCAGCCGCTTCACCGCTGCGGCGGAGGTCATTTTGCGGGACGCGGCGGCGCTTTAGCGTGGCATATGTTGATGCGTAATCGCCGAAAACGCTGAATCCCGCGACCAAATAAAAGTTAGAGCAGGATGCATGAGCGAATGCGAACGCATCATGCTCTAGCGCCACCGCAGCATTCAGCGCTCGGCCGCGTCCGGGTGCCGCAGATGCCAAAGCCTTTCGTGCGCAGCCACCAGGCTTTCCATGCTGCGGCGGCGATTGGTGTCCGGCGCGGTCGGGCGCCGGCTCAGCATGACCTCAAGCACCCGCAGTAACTGCTCGGCGACCTCATAATCGGCTTGATCGCAGGCCTGATGGAAGGCCAGCAGGATTTTATCCGACAGGCGCCGGCTATGGCGCTGCGGCAGGCCGCGACCAGCATCGCTGCCCGGACCGGCTACCGGGTTCTCCTCTGACATCGGCAAGTGCTCCACGGGCACCTCGTATTTGGCCATCATGCGGGGTGGCGCGGTTTCAGGAAAGGTTCGGCGCGGCGGCGCCGTAGGGAGGGACTGGCATCAGCTTGGGCGCCCGCCTGACGGCGCGACGCTGAGGCGTCGCCGTAAGGCAGTCGCGATATCCTCGGGGGAGGTACCGGGGCGAAACAACTCACGAACTCGGCCATCAGGGCCGACCAGATAAATGAAACTTGAATGGTCCATAAGATAGCTCGTGACGTCTCGATTCTCGGATTTCGTGAAGTATACGCGATATTTTCGAGCGACGTCAGCCACCTGCTCGGATGAGCCGGTTAGCCCGACCAGATGTGGGTGGAAACGGCCCACATAATCCGCGAGCGCAGCCGGCGTGTCGCGGGCCGGGTCAATGGTGATGAAAACCGGCGCCACCGCTTCCCCCTGTGGCCCCAGCAAATCGATCGCGGCGGCCATGACGCCGAGCTCAGTGGGGCAAACATCCGGGCAGTAAGTGTAGCCGAAATAGACCAGGCGCCAACGCCCCGCAAAATCCTGATCGGTGACGGTCCGCCCGGTCTGATCAACCAAGGTGAAGGCGCCGCCCAGGCTGAGTCCCTGCGGCAGACCGAGCCCGGAGACCGTGGACGGGGCCGACCCGAAGATGCTGCCGAAGCGGCGTGCCATCGCTTCGGCGAGACTTTCCTCAGGCGCCCGCGTCGCCCAGGCAACGGCCCAGAGCACGCCCAGCAGGGCGAGGCAGAGCAGCGCGATGGTGCGGACCAAGCGAAGCATGGTGGCGGCATAGACCCACGACCGGCATTGGGGAAGCCGCCCGTTTGCCCGTCGCGCCATCTAGAGCATGCTGCGTTCACATGCGTTCACGCACCCTGCTCTAGCATTTGTTGGATCGCGCGATTCAGCGCCTTCGGCGATTCCGCCTCAACGCACCGCGCTCCAGGCCGCGCCACCCAGCGGCTCGGCGGCTCCAGCACTTCGATCTGGTGGCGGTGGAACTGCTGTCCCTTGCTCGTCTGGCGATCTCCGGCAGGCTGCCGGCATCGTGGCCGGCCGTGCTGTAGCGCATCCCCTGCCTCTTGCGCCTCGATTGCAGCAGCAAAAGCTGGGAGCAAACAGCTCTGAATGGCGGCACGAGTTAAGGTGTCGTGCCGCTTATGTCAGACGGTCACTCATGACTGCCGCATGATCCAGGAGGATGGATTAAGCGACAGCGATCAACTCCGCTGTCGCTGAGGCTCAGCGTTACCCGATATCAGCCATGTCCAGCGGCGGGGACGGCCTCGGCCGAAGCGTCCGACCATACATCCTCCCACGATCCGACCGTGCTTGCCTTAGAATACTCGGTCGCGCGATTTTCGAAGAAGTTGGTGTGCTCGATCGCGTTGAGCATCTCGTCGAGCCAGGGAAGCGGGTTCTTCTCGATATTGTAGTGCGCCGGCAGGCCGAGCTGCTGCAAGCGCCGGTCGGCGATGAAGCGGATATATTGCTTGGTCTGGCCGGCATCGAGGCCGTTCACGCCGCCAAGCTCGAAGGCGAGGTCGATGAAGGCGTCCTCATGCTCGACGATGTTGGCGCAGATTTCGGTCAGTTCTTGCTGCAGCTGCGGCGTCCAGATTTCCGGATTCTCCTGCACGAAGGTACGGAAGAGACGGATGATCGAAAGGCAATGTAGGGTCTCGTCGCGCACGCTCCAGGAGACGATCTGGCCCATCCCCTTCATCTTGTTGAAGCGGGGGAAATTCATGAGAATGGCGAAGGAGGCGAAGAGCTGAAGTCCTTCGGTGAAGGCGCCGAAAGCGGCCAGCGTCTTGGCGATCTCGGTCTTGTTGACGACCGAGAAATTCTGCATGTAGTCGAACTTGTCCTTCATCTCCTTGTATTTGAGGAAGGCGGTGTATTCGACCTCGGGCATCCCCACGGTGTCGAGCAGATGGGAATAGGCGGCGATGTGGATGGTCTCGGTGTTCGAGAAGGCCGACATCATCATCAGCACTTCCGTCGGCTTGAACACCTGGGAGTAGTGCTTCATATAGCAATTGTTCACCTCGACATCCGCCTGGGTGAAGAAACGGAAGATTTGGGTGAGCAGGTTGCGCTCGGAGACGGTCAGATTCTTCTGCCAGTCCTTCACGTCATCGGCGAGCGGCACCTCTTCCGGCAGCCAATGCACGCGCTGCTGGGTCAGCCAGGCGTCATAGGCCCAGGGGTAGCGGAAGGGCTTGTAGACCGGGTTGGCGGTCAGCAGGTCAAACTTCTGGGGGATCGTGCCGTCGGGCATGGGGCAGGCCATTCGTCAAAATTGGGGAGGGTGTTGGGAAAGGCTCGGCCTGCCTTATTGGCAGGCTAGGCATTCCTCGTAATCGGTGCTGTTGGTCTTCGCCGCGATCTGCATCGCGACGGGCTGGGGCACATGCGCCGCCATGATGTCGCCCTGGCCAACCACCTTCTCGCTGACCGTATCGGCCCGCTGGATGGACAGCGACCGGCAGTAGTAGAGGCTCTTCACGCCCCTCTTCCAGGCCATGACGTGGATCTGGTGCAGGTCCTTCTTGTGCACGTCGGCCGGCAGGAAGAGGTTCACTGACTGGCTCTGGCAGATGAAGGGCGCGCGGTCGGCGGCATGCTCGACCACCCAGCGCTGATCCAGCTCGAAGGCGGTCTTGAAGGTCGCGCGCTCCTCGTCGGTGAGGAAGTCCAGGTGCTGCACCGAGCCCTTGGTCACCGTGATGGTGGTCCAGGTCTCGTCGTCGTCGCGGCCGTGCTTGGCCAGCACCTTCTTCAGGTACGGGTTGCGCACGATGTAGCTGCCCGAAAGCGTCTTGTGGTTGTAGACATTGGCCGCGATCGGCTCAATCCCGGGTGAGGCGCCACCGCAGATGATGCTGATCGAGGCCGTCGGCGCGATCGCCATCTTATTCGAAAAGCGCTCCATGAAGCCGTACTCGGCGGCATCCGGGCAAGCGCCGCGCTCCTCGGCGAGGATGCGGCTGGCCAGATCGGCCTGTTCGCGGATGTGCTTGAACATCCGCTTGTTCCACACCTTCGCCATCACGCTTTCGAAGGGCACGTTCAGGCCCTGGAGGAAGCTGTGGAAGCCCATGACACCAAGCCCGACAGAGCGCTCACGCATCGCCGAATAGCGCGCCTTGGCCATGCTATCCGGTGCGGTGTCGATGAACTCCTGCAGCACGTTATCCAGGAAGCGCATCACGTCCGGGATGAAGCGCGGATGGTCCTTCCACTCGAACCAGGTCTCGAGGTTCAGCGAGGAAAGGCAGCAGACCGCGGTGCGGTCCTGGCCATGCTGATCAGTCCCCGTGGGCAGGGTGATCTCTGAGCAAAGGTTCGATGTCTTGACCTCAAGACCCGCGAGCTTGTGGTGCGCCGGCATTGATCGGTTCACGTGGTCGGAATAGATAATGTAGGGCTCACCGGTCTCGATCCGCGCGGTCAGGATGCGAATCCAAAGGCTGCGGGCGGAGATCTTCTTCACCAGCGCGCCGTCTTTTGGGCTGACCAGGGCCCAATCCTCATCGGCCTCGACCGCCCGCATGAAGGCATCGGGGATCAGGATGCCGTGGTGCAGGTTGAGCGCCTTGCGATTCGGATCGCCGCCGGTGGGGCGACGGATTTCGATGAACTCCTCGATCTCCGGGTGGTTGACCGGCAGGTAGCAAGCGGCCGAGCCGCGCCGCAACGAGCCCTGAGAGATCGCCAGCGTCAGCGAATCCATCACCCGGATGAACGGCACAACGCCCGAGGTCTTGCCATTGCGCCCGACTTTCTCGCCGATGCCGCGCAGATTGCCCCAGTAGCTGCCGATGCCGCCGCCCTTGGCGGCCAGCCAGACATTTTCGTTCCATAGTCCGACGATGCCATCGAGGCTGTCAGAGGCTTCGTTCAGGAAGCAGGATATTGGCAGGCCGCGGGTGGTGCCGCCGTTCGAAAGCACGGGCGTGGCCGGCATGAACCAGAGCTTCGAGATGTAGTCGTAGATCCGTTGCGCATGCGCCGAATCATCGCCGAAAGCCGAGGCGACGCGGGCGAACAGATCCTGGTAGCTCTCGCCCGGCAGCAGGTAGCGATCATCGAGCGTCGCCTTGCCGAAATCGGTCAGCAGCGCATCGCGCGCCCGGTCGATCTGGACCTGATGGTGGCCTTCCAACTGGACCGCATCGAACACGGTGGACTCCCCTTCATCGCGCGGCCCGAAGCATGCCTGGGGCGCCGTAGCCGTGACAAGCATCCACCACTAGATGTTGGTGGCCGAAGCCCTTCTTAACACCAAATAGGGTGTGTGTCCTGACTCAATTCAGCGTGCGCCAAGGCTTGGCGAAAGGCCGATGTACGTTATTTGTTCTCATATTCCGGCCGCGCTGTCCAGCCTTTGCGAAGCGGTGACACTGTGGCCGCCTTGCAACGGTGCCCACGGGGACGGGGGGAGTGTTCGATGATTCCTATTGGGGCCGGCGTGCCGGCTTCGCGGGGGCGGGTTTCGCCGCAGGCTTGGCTGGCTCTCCGGTCAGGCCCATGCGCTTGCGATGCCCTTCGTCCCACGCGCGCACCTCCGACCAGACGTCGCCCGGCTCGGGCTGCAGGGGCGGTGGTGGGATGTTCGGCACTGCACTGGCCGGATTGCCGCGCGGCAGCGCCGGCGGGCTGGCGGCGGGCGGGGGTTGCGCCGTGGCCCGCATCGACCAGGGCAGCAGTGCTGCGGCCACTGCCAGCCGCCGCCGCCGCGCCTTCACGCCAGCGGCCGCACGCCGCACCAATCAGCGATGAAGGCGGCGATGGCGAGCGTCGTCTGCTGCAAATGGGCCAGTTCTGTGCGCTCGTCGAAAGCGTGTGCGCCCTCGCCGCGCGGGCCGTAGCAAAGACCGGGGATGCCGAAATACCGCCCGTAGAATCGGGTGTCGTTGACCGCCGTGGTGATGCGGGCTGGCATCGCCGCGCCGAAGACCTGGGCATGGGCGCGTGCCAGCACTGCCTCTGCCTCTGAGCCAGGCTCCAGCACATAGCCGTCGGCGAGAAAGCCGTGCCAGGTCACGGAGGGTGGGTTATTGGCCAGGAAGGCATTGCCGCGCGCTGCGGCGGCGACCGCCCGTTCCACGGCAGCCTGGGCGTCGGCTACCTCGGTCCCCGGCAGCAGGCCGATCCGGCAATCCACCTCGCACCAGGCGGGGGTGGAGCTTGCCCAGTCGCCGCCCCGGATGATGCCCGGATTGAACTTCAGCGGGCTGTCGATGTCCTTGTACCAGGGGTCCTGGCGCGCCGCCTCGTTGATCTGCCGGGTGTGGTCCTGCAACGCCTGGATCAGGTGGAAGGCCGAAAGGATGGCGTTGCTGCCGGTTTGCGCCACCGCGACATGCACCGGCACGCCGGCCACCCGGATCCGAAACCACAGCGTGCCGGTATGGGCGCGGGTGATGGTGCCTCCGGTCGGTTCCGGAATTAGCGCGGCCTCGGCGCGGTAGCCGCGCAGCAGTGTCGCCAGCGCGCCGTTGCCGGTACTCTCCTCCTCTGTGACGGTCTGCAGGTGGATATCCGCGGCCGGTGCCAGCCCCGCGCTGGCCAGCGCATCCAGCGCATAGACCATGGCGGCGACGCCCGACTTCATGTCGTGCGCGCCGCGGCCGTACATCCAGCCATCGCGGATCACCGCGGCATAGGGCGGGTGCGTCCACATCTCCGCTGGGCCTTCCGGGACCACATCGATGTGGCCCTGCAGGATCAGGCTGCGTCCGGCCGGATTCGGGCAGCGTCGGGTCGCTACGACCTGGACCGAGCGGGCGGGATCCACCTCGACCATCGGGCTCGCCTTCGGGTGTTGAGCGAGCGGTACATCGGCCAGGCTGAAGCGATCGACCTCGTAGCCGCGGGCGGCGAACTGGCGGGCCAGCCAATCCTGCAAGGGCGCCTCATTGCCCCGGGTCGAGGGAAAGCGGACCAGTTCGGCGAGGAAGCCGGTCTCCGCGGCGAAATTGGCGGTGACCGCGGCGCGGAGGCGATCGAGCAGGGCTTGGTCAGGCATGTGGCCAGGGTGCGGTGCTGAGCGTGGTCGGTCAACGGCATGCCTTGCGGCGGCGGTCAGCGCAGCGCGCAGGGGCCGGTACAGGCGATGGCGATGTTGGCGGCCAGCACCTGACGGCCGCGGGCGAAGCGCGGGCCGGTGTAAAGGCAGGCGTAGCTGCCGGGCGGCAGTGTCGATGAGGCGAAGGGCGGGCTGGCCAAAAGGAAGATTGCCCGAGGGAAGGCAGGCCCCATCGCCTCGCGTAACTGTCTAAAGGATAGGTTGGTCTGTGCGAGGCGACCGGTCTCGGCATGCAGCAACAGGCTCTCGGGCGCCAGGAAGCCGGTCGGCGTCTCCGCTGTCCAGGCGGCCGTCGGGATGCTCGTGGCTTGCAGTTGGACCGGGCAGGCGGCGACTGGCGTCGCGGTATCGCCCGATGCCCCGCATAGGAAACGGCTGGGTGCGTCCGGATGCAGCGTGCAGACCTCCCCTGCCGGAGGTTCGCGCCAGGCGATCAAACCGGTGATGGCAAAGCCGCCCCCGCCATGCAGACAGCCATTGCCGCTCTGCTGTACGGGCGGGGTCACGCTGGCCGGACCAACTGGCGGGCCAAAGCGCCAGGTGCCACTGCCGCCGCCGGCCATGGGTTGCAGCGGCACGGGCCGGCAGGTGCCGCCAGCCGGGCGCGGCGCCAGGGCCTGGAGGTTGATCCCCTGGTAAAGGCAAAGCAGCCTTGCCTGGCCATCCAGCCGGGCCATGCCTTGGGCGCTGCTGCCGGGGGCGCTGGCGAGGCCGGAGAAGGTAATTCGGCTCGGGCAGGCGAGTTCGCTGCCGCCCGCCTGGGTGCAGACCAGCAGCGCGAGGGCCAGGAGTGGTAAGACGCGGAGGAAAGGCAGGACAGCAATCTGACGCGGCCATGGGCCCGATCCGCCCAGGCGGGACCGCAAATGCGGTTTGCTCAGCCGCGTTAGCATGGCGGGAACGCGATCCACCAAACGGAGATCATGGGTTAATCATCGCCGAGATAGCGGCGGCGCAATTGCTGCCAGCCTGGGGACTCCAGCAGCCGCAGCAGTACCTTGTTGATCTCCGGCCGCAATGAGCTGCCGTTCGGGATGGCGAAGCTGTAGTCCTGCCGGCCGAAGGTATGCGGCATCACCTGCACCGGCAGGTCGCCCAACTGGCCGAGCCGGAATTGTAGCAGCGGCTTGTCCGCGATGAAGGCGTCGATTTCGCTGCGGGCGACCGCCCGCAGCCCCTGCGTCGCGTCCGGGTAGAGCCGATAGGAAATACGACGCTCGTCGAGATATTTGATGCTGCTGGTGCCGGCGACCGCGCCGACATGCAGTCGTGGCAGATCGGCCGGACCTGCGACGATGCTGTTCAGTGTATTGACCGTGAGCGCTGAGGTGATGGTCGCGGTAAAGCTCGCGGTCAGGATCAAGGAGGCGAGCATCCAGATGACGGCCACCATCCGACCTACGATGCTGCGCGGAGTCTTGTCGCCATAGCCGACGGTGGTCAGCGTCACCGCCGCCCACCAAAGCCCGGCACCGATGCCATGGTGCCTCGGGCCACCAAACTGATCCGGATTAACGCGCCGTTCCGCCAGCCAAACCAGCGCGCCGGCGAGCATCGTCAGGCCGAGCAGCGAACCAAGCGCGAGAGCGATCGCGCGCCAGGGCATCTGGTGCAGCGCCTCGACCACGCTGCCGCGCCGGTGCACGGCCATACCGAGGCCGGTCGAGAAGAAGGGATGGGTGAAATCGACCAGTTCCTCGCGATCTGGCGTGACGCTGAGGGCGCCGATACCGACCGCGTAGCGCTCGGCTGCCACACCGGCCACCAAATCCTGGGCGTCCGCCAACGCCAGATCGTAGCTCAGGTGCAGTTCCTGTGCGATCTTGGCCCAGAGGGCGACGGCTATGCCCTGCCAGAAACCACTCTCATCTTGCCAGGAAAAAGGCGGCGAGCGGAGCACGGCGACGCGCAGACGCGGCTGGGTGGGGTCACTGACCGGGGTGGATGACGGTGTTTGTGCGAAGGTTACGGTGCCGAGAGCCAGCAGTGCGAGGCAGGAGAGTAAGATACGTCGCATGGTCAAACCGCCCTTCCGATGCGGCGGCGCCCGCAGCAAACCGGGCGTCGCATTCGACAGTCGGATCTCTGCTAGAGCAGCCTCCGGTCTGATGGATCACGCTGTGGTCCATCAGACCGGAGATAAGCTGCTCTAGAAAACTATTTTCTAGAGCAAGAAATCCGTTCAGACGATTCCGACTGAACGGATATTAGTCTAACGCAGCCCGGACAATGGCGGAAGGGCGCAGCGGCTCAGTGCGCCAGCGGGTCGGGGCGCATCTGCACCTTGAAGACCCGTGGCCGCTCTCCCGCGCCCCCCTCGCTATGGTACGGCGTCCGGCTGCCGGTGGTCGTCCAGACCGCGCGGCCCTTCCAGCCGGCATTCGGATCATCGATCCGGCCATCGACGTTTTTGGTGAAGAAATTCGCCGGGTAGGGAACGTGCAAGCTGTGCAGCTTGCCGTTCACCAATACGGTGAGCGACTCGCTGCCATTGGTCGAGGCGATGGGGACGTCATTGCCGAGACCAAGCGTATTGAACCGATCAACCCAAACATAATAAGCGTGCTCGGCGCTGCCGGAGGCATCGACACCTTCGAATTGCGGCCCATCGAAGCGATAGACGGTCCAGCCTTCGTAGCACTGCTCCCCGGTCACCGCCTTCGGGCCGGTCAGCGGCGCCTGGCACTTGCCGCGATCGAAGCTCGCCAGATGGCCACTGCCGAGCGTTACCCAGACAAGGCCCTTGCTGTCGACATCGATGCCGCGAAGCGACCAGGTGCCGGGCGGCGGCTGAAACAGCTCGGTCAGGCCGGTATGGGTCGGGTCGCTGCCTGGGATAAAGCGGATCAGGTAGCTTGGCTGCGCGAGCCGAGAGAAGCCTGTATCCATGGACTGACCCCAGATGGAGCCGTCAGTCGGGCTGGGCTGCACCCCGTAGAGGCCGGCGATGACCCGCTTTTGCTTATTCGGATCGAGCGGCTGGTCGGCTTCGACATAGTCGCCTCGTTTCCCCCAGCCCGGGACGTCGATGATCATCGGCGCCCAGCCTTGCGAGGCCTTGGCGTCGCGGGTCTCCAGATACTTCCGGGTATTCAGCCAGCCCACTGCCCCGCCGGCGGGCGGGCCCCAACTGGTCCAGAGCGT
>CAITYE010000008.1 GCA_903896535.1 uncultured Paracraurococcus sp. | reverse complement strand
GCCTTCTTCTTCGCCGATGGGGGCTTCGCCATCGTCGGTCCCTATGCCGCCGAGGTATGGCCGGCGCATCTGCGGACCTCCGGCATGGGCAGCGCCTATGGGTTTGGGGGCTTGGGCAAGATCATCGGCCCGCTCGGCCTCGCCCTCGTGGTCGGCAGCACCAACATCGTGAAGCCTGAAGCCTCGGTCGAGAACATCCTGCCGGCCTTCGTCTATCTTGCGGCGTGGTTCGCTATGGCGGGCGCGGTCTACCTCTTCCTCGGCATCGAGACCAAAGGCCGCTCGATCGAGGAAATCGACCGCACGCTGAATGAGGAGGCTGCCGCGCGGGGCACGCTCTGAAGCCGGCTCCGATGCGTCGGATCACGCGGTGATCCGACGTATCGGCAGACCCTGCCCGGGGATTGGCCCCAGCCGCATGGCTGGGGCGGCAAGCGGGCTGGCGGCTTGCGTCGCCGCCCGCTCTGCCCTCCAATCTCCCGCCAGGAGGACCCGACCATGATAAAGTTCTATTACAATACCGCGCCAAACCCCATGAAGGTGGCACTTTGCCTTGAAGAAATGGGCCTGCCCTATGAGGCGATCCCGCTCGATACCCGCAAGGGCGAGCAGCACGCCCCGGCCTATCTGAAGATCAATCCCAACGCCAAGGCGCCGTCGATCACCGATGACGGCAAGCCGGTCTTCGATTCCAACGGCATTCTCCTCTACCTCGCGGAGAAGACCGGTCAGTTCAAGCCGAAGCCTGCCGATATGGGCGAGGCGATGTCCTGGATGATGTTCATCGCCTCAGGCATCGGGCCGTTTTCCGGCCAGGCGGTCCACTTCAACCGCTTCGCTCCGGCCGGGAACGACTACGGCAAAAGCCGCTATACCTTTGAGGCGCAGCGCCACTGGCATATCCTGAACGACCACCTCGCCGGGCGCGACTGGCTGGCTGGTAACAGCTACAGCGTCGTGGACATGGCCGCCTGGGGCTGGGAGCGGATCGCGGCTTTCGTGCTGGGCCAGGAAGAGTTCGACAAGCTGACCAACGTCAAGCGCCACCTGGCAGCCATCAATGCCCGTCCGGCCGCGGCGCGGGCTGAAGCAATCAAGGATCGTCACACCTTCAAGCAGGAGATGGACGAGGAGGCCAAGAACCACATGTTCCGTCACCTGGCCCGCTGAGATGTTTCGTCTCGACGGCAAGGTCGCAATCGTCACCGGGGCCGGTTCGGTCGGCCCCGGCTGGGGCAATGGCAAGGCGACGGCGGTGTTGCTGGCGCGCCAGGGCGCCGAGGTCTTCGCGATCGACGTGAACGACACGGCAGTGGCCGAGACGGCGGCGATCATCGCCGGGGAGGGTAATGTCTGCGCCACCCAACGGTGCGACATGCTGGTTGCCGAGGAGGTGGCGGCCGCGGTCGCTGCCTGCCTCGCCCGCTTCGGACGGATCGACATCCTGGTGAACAATGTGGGTGGTTCGCATCCCGGCGGCCCGGCCGACATGCCGGAGGAGGTCTGGGACCGGCAGATCGATTTCAATCTGAAGACCCCCTTCCTGGGCTGCAAATACGTCCTGCCGGTGATGGAGGCGCAGGGCGCGGGGGCGATCGTCAATGTCTCCTCGGTCGCCGGGCTGCGGATGGGCACCGGGCGGGTGCATACGGCCTACTCAGCGTCGAAGGCCGGGGTCATCGCCTTTTCGAAATCCGTCGCGCTGGGCTATGCGCAGAAGGGCATCCGCTGCAACACGGTGGTGCCCGGGCTGATGCACACGCCGCTGGTCGAGCATCGTCTGGTCGGCCAGCTTGGCATGAACGACGCGGCGGCGCTGATCGCCAAGCGCCATGCCAGCGTGCCGGTCGGCCATATGGGTACCGCCTGGGACATCGCCCATGCGGTGCTGTTCCTGGCCTCGGAGGAAGCCAAGTACATCACCGCGACGGAAATCGTGGTGGATGGCGGCTTCACTTCCGCCGGACCGGTCTGAGGCCGGGATGCGTCGCCGCGGGCTGCTCGCCGCCTCGGCAGCGCTGCCGTTGCCAGCCCTGCCAGTGCCAGCTTTGGCCCAGGCTTGGCCAACCCGCACCATCACGCTGCTGGTCGCCTCCCCGGCTGGGGGCGGCACGGATTTCGCGGCGCGGCTGGTGGCCGAACCGCTGGGCCAGCGGCTGGGCCAGCCGGTGGTGGTGGAAAACCGCCCCGGCGGCAATGGCGCGGTCGGGATGCTGGCGGCGATCCGCGCCAGGCCGGATGGCCACACGCTGATCGTCGCCTATTCCGGCACGCTGACCGGCAAGCCGGCGGTGGAGGGGGTGGCCGATTACGACCCGGCGCGCGACCTGCGGCCGGTGGCGCAGATCACCAATAGCCCGCAGGTCATGGTGGTGCATCCCAGCCTGCCCGTGCAGGATCTGCGCGGCTTCGTCGCCTATGCCAAGACCAAGCCTGGGCAGCTGAACTACGGCTCCTCCGGCAATGGGTCGCTGCACCATCTGGGCTGCGAGCTACTGAAGCTGCGCACCGGGATCGACATCGTGCACGTGCCCTATCGCGGGACCGGCGAGACGGTGACGGACCTGCTGGCGGGGAGGCTGCATTTTTATATGAACTCGCCGCCGCCGCTACTGGCCTTCTGCCGCGACGGGCGGCTGCGGCCGGTGGCGACCACGGGCGCGGCCCGGCATCGCGCCCTGCCCGAGACACCGACCCTGATCGAACAGGGATTCGAGCCGATCCCGATCGATAGCTGGTTCCCGCTGATGGCCCCGGTCGGCACGCCGCCG
>CAITYE010000007.1 GCA_903896535.1 uncultured Paracraurococcus sp. | reverse complement strand
TGTTCCGCCCGCAGGCGGAGGCGGCGCGGTAGGCTAGAGCCGGATGCGTTGAGGCGGAATCGCCGAAGGCGCTGAATCGCGCGATCCAACACATGCTAGAGCGGGCTGCGTGAACGTATGTGAACGCAGCATGCTCTAGCGCAGTCCAGCGGCTTTCATGAATGAACGCGCGCGGATAGGCTGCCCGTCAAATCAGCCGGGGAGGGGATGAGGATGCTGCGCATCGCACGCAGGGGGCTGCTCGCGTTGCCCGCGCTGATGATCCCTGGGCTGGCGCGGGCGGATGCCTGGCCCGGCCGCACGCGCCTGGTGGTGGGCTTCGCCCCGGGTGGGGCGAACGACATCATGGCGCGGCTGCTGGTGGCCGAATACAACGCGCTGATCCCTGGTGGCAGCTTCGTGGTGGAAAACCGTCCCGGCGCCGGCACGCTGCTGGCGGCGCAGAACATCCTGGGCGCGCCGCCCGATGGCAACCACCTGCTCTATGCCTCCACCTCCACGCTCATCACCGCGCTGGTGAACCAGAAGGCCGGCATCGACGTGCCGCGCGACTATGCGGCGATATCGTTGGCCCAGATCTCGCCGCTGCTGCTGGTGGCGCGGGCGGATTCGCCAGCCAATACGCTGGCCGAGGTGATCGCCCTGGCCAAGCGCAAGCAGGGGCAGCTCACCATCTCCCACCCCGGCAATGGGGGCGTGAACCATCTGTCATTGGCGCTGCTGATGCAGCAGGCGGGCATCGAGGTGACGCTGGTGCCCTATAACGGCAACCAGCCCTCCATCACCGCGCTGCTGCGCGGCGATGTCGATCTGGCCAGCGACAGCCTCTTCGCCACCCGCGCGCCGATGGAAGCCGGGCAGATCAAGCCCATCGCTCTCAGCAGCCCGCAGCGCCTGTCGACGCACCCCAATCTGCCAACCTTTGCCGAAACGCTGCCGGGCTATGCGGTGATGTTCTGGGGCGGGCTGCTGGCACCGCGCGGCACGCCGCAGGCGGTGATCGAGGCGATGAACGCGGCGACTAACCAGGCGCTGGCCAAGCCCGCCGTGGCCGAACGCGTCCGCAGCTTCGGCGCCGAGCCAGGCGGCGGCACGCCCGACGACTACACCAAGCTGATCGCCAGCGACTGGCAGCGCTGGGCGCCGGTGGTAACGGCGGCGAATATCAAGGTGGATTAGAGCGCGATGCGTTGAGGCGGCATCGCCGAAGGCGCTGAATCGCGCGATCCAACACATGCTAGAGCGGGCTGCGTGAACGCATGTGAACGCAGCATGCTCTAGCGCTCCGGGCTCGGCGTATCGCGCCCGCGGAAGCAGACCAGCGGCCGCGCCGCGCGCTCGGCCGCGCTCAGCGCCAGCCAGGCTTCGAACTGGCCCAGCACGCGGGCGGTGATGGTCGCCACCTTGTGGCGCCGCGCCTCGGCGAAGCTGAAGTAGCGCAGCTCCTCCAGCTCCCCCGATCCGCGCAGCGTGCCGTGCGTGGCCTCGGCCCGGGCGATCAGGAAGCGGGCGTTGAAGCGCGCCACGCGGTTGGGCGGCGTTACCGCGCGGCAGAGATATTCCAGCGCGACGAGATCGGCATGCAGCCGCGTCCCCTCCATCCGGCCGAGCACGAGGCCGGTCTCCTCCTCCAGCTCCCGCGCCGCGGCGACGCCGATCGCCCGCGCCAGAGAGGGCGGCGCCTGGCGCTCCAGGCTGGTGCGGGCCAACACCGAAAGTTCGCTGATCACCGGCGCCCGGTGATCAGCGCGATCGACCCGCCCACCCGGGAAGACCAGCATGTTCGGCATGAAGCGGTGGCGGGCGTGGCGCAGGCCCATCAGCACCTCCACCCCCTCCGGCCCGTCGCGCCACAGGATCAGGCTGGCGGCGTGCTTCGGGCGCAGCAGCCCTGCGGCGCGCTTGGCTTCCTCGGCGCCACCGGGATTGTCGGCGAGCGGCGTCTCAGTCAAGCGACAGCCCCTGCAGCTTCAGCCAGGTGCGCAGGCCGAAGCGTTCGGGCACCGCAAGCTGGCGTGCCGCGTTCACCGACCAGGTGCAGCCTTCCGGCGCCGGGCCGTGAATCTCGGGGTAGCGCGGCTTGGCCGGCGGGCGCGCCGCGTCATAGGCGGGCAGCGCCGGCAGCAGCGCGCTGTCGTCGTAGCGTTCGTGGTGCACCACCACATTCTGCGGTAGGCGGGGGGAGAGCCAGTTGCGCGGCCCCTCCGGCCAGCCCAGCGTCAGCCCGGCCACCGGAAAGACGCCGGCGGGCAGGCCGCAGAGCGGCCCGATCTTCTCGACATGGTTGCGGACGTAGGAGATCGGGCAGGTGCCGAGCCCGGCCGCTTCCGCCGAAAGCACCGCGAAGCCCAGCGCCAGCGCGGCATCGGCGGTGGCGTTGAGGAAGGTATCGACATTGTCGTTGGCATGCTGGCGGCCCTGCTGCGCGCAAAGCTGCCGGCCGCGCCTGACATCGCCGCAGAACAGCAGGAAGACCGGCGCCTGCTTGATCCAGTCCATGCCGCCGATCCAGTCGGCGATGCGGGCGATCTTGCCGGCATCGCGCAGCACGATGATGGCGTATTGCTGCAGGTCTGACTTGGTCGGCGCGGATTGCGCGCCGGCCAGCACGGTCTGCAGCGTCACCTCCGTGACCTCGGTCGCGGCGTAGCGGCGGGTCACCCGGCGGTCGAGGATCGCGGCCAGCGCGGGCGGGATGTCTGGCATGGGCGCGAAGGGCAGCGGCGCGTCCGCCTTTACCCCGTAGCGACCGCGAATCAGATCCCCTGGCGTTGTCATGCGTGCGGCCCTTTCGGTGTCACGGGCTGGGGACGACCCAGGCATCGGCAACCACCACGCCCTGCCCGGCGGGGCGGATGATCAACGGGTTGATTTCGGCTTCCGCCACATCCGCACGGGCGGCGAGGCGTGAGACGGCGATAATGGCGCGGACCAGCGCGTCCAGGTCGCCCTGCGGCAGGCCGCGCCAGCCGGCCAGCAGCTGCATGCCCTTCACGCGGCCGATCATCGCCCGCGCCTCGGCCTCGTTCACCGGGGCCAGAGCGAGGGTCACGTCGCGGTGCAGCTCGGCGGCAATGCCGCCGGTGCCCAGCAGGACCACCGGCCCCACTTCGGGGTCGCGGCGGAAGCCGAGGATCGCCTCCCCCAGCCCCTTGGCCATGGGCTGTACCAGGAAGCCGGTCAGCGTCGCCTGTGGCGCGGCCTGCGCGACCCGGGCGCGCATCGCCGCCATCGCGGCGGTGAGGGCGGCGACATCGGGGATGTTCAAGGCCACGCCGCCGACCTCGGTCTTATGGGCGAGGTCGGGGGAGAGGATTTTCAGTGCCACTGGATAGGCGAGCCCGGCCGGCAGGGCCTCGCCGTCGCCCAGCCGGATGGCATCGCTGGCCAGACCCAGCGCGGCGAACAGGCCGCGCGCATCGGCTTCATCCGGGCGCGCCGGCAGGTCATGGGCGATCGCGGGGATGGCCGCTTCCGGCCGTGGCGCGCGCCAGTCGCAATAGGCGCGGATGGCGTCCGCCGCGGCTTCCGGCGTGCGGAAGGCCGGGATGCCCGCTTCCGCCAGCAGCTTGAGCGAGGCATCGGCCTGCGGCACTAGGAAGGCCGCCACCGGCTTGCGCAAGCCGGCCTCGCGGGCACGAAAAATCCCGGCCACCGCATCCTGCGGCTTGAACTGCGCGGAGGAGCCGATCACGGAGAGGACGAGGTCGGTATCGTCCGCCGCATCCAGCGCCGAGATCGCCGTCGCCACCCGTTCCGGCCGTGCGCCGGCCAGGGTCAGGTCCAGCAGCCGGCCGTGATGCGGCAGCTTGGCCGCTTCCAGCAGCGCCGTGGCGCGCGCATCCGGGCGCTTCGCCTCGATCCCCGCGACGCCCAGGCAATCCACCGCCATGGCGCCACCGCCGCCGGTGGTGGTGGTCACGCCGACGGCGCGATGCGCGTGCGCCGGCGGGCGGCGGCCGATCACCAGCGGCGGCAATTCGAACAGCGCTTCCAGCGTCGTCACGCGCAGAATGCCGAGCGCGGCGAAGAAGGCTTCCGCGGCGGCATCGGACCCGGCCAGCGCGCCGGTATGGGAGGTGGCGAGCTCCGCGCCATAGGGGGAGCGGCCGAGCTTATAGGCGATGACCGGCTTGCCGGCGGCATGCGCGCGGCGGGCGAGGCTGGCAAAATGCTGCGGCCCGCGAATGGCCTCCAGGAATAGCAGGATCGCATCGACCTGCGGGTCATCGACCAGCAGACCGGCGATCTCCCCGGCCGTCAGATCGGCCTCATTGCCGGTGCCGACGATGTGGGAGAACCCGATCCCCCGCGCCGCACCGCGCGCCATGATGGCGCCCATCATCGAGCCCGATTGCGAGACCAAGGCGAGCCGCCCGGGCAGCAGCGTCGGCGCTTCGCAGGCGGCATTCACGGTGCAGGCCATGCCGGCATTCAGGTTCATCACGCCCATGGAATTCGGGCCCAGCAGGCGCAGCCCGGCGCGGCGCGCGGTGGCCAGCAGCCGGGCTTGCAGCGCCTGGCCCTCCGGCCCCGCCTCGGCGAAGCCATCGGCCAGGATGCAGGCGGCGGGGATGCCCTTGGCGGCGACCGCGTCGATCACCCCTTCGACATGCGGCGTGTTGAGCAGGATATAGGCGAGATCAACCTCACCGGGGATGTCGCTGACGGAGGGGTAGGCGGGCAGGCCCAGCACCGCGCGCTCCCGCGGGTGGACGGGCAGGATTTCGCCCCGGTAGCCGTGCTTCTGCAAATAGAGCTGGACCCGCGCGGTGATGCGGCTGGGGTCGGTGGAAGCGCCGATCAGCGCGATGCGCCGGGGTTCGAACAGCGCGCGATGCAGCACGGGTGTGTCCTTGGTCATGGAGGGGTGGGGGGAGGGCGCGGCCCTACCCCCGGTCTGGCTTACAGCGGGTCCCAGGAGAAGACCTCGCCCGAACGCTCCAGCGGGACGAAGAAGCTTTTCAGCGCGGGCAGGGCGTGCTCGGCGATTGCCTCCGGCGTCCAGCCTTCCGCCGCATGGATGCCGCGGATCGGGCGGTTCTGGCTGAACAGGAACAGCTCGTTCATGCGCGGCCCGAAGATCTGGCCGGTGACCTCCTTCGCCGCGTCCGAGGCGAGGAAGACCGCGAGCGGGGCGTTCTTCTCCGGCCCCATGCGCATGATCTTCTCAACGCGCGCCTTCTGCTCCGGCGTCTCGGCCGGGATCGAGGAGGTCATGCGCGACCAGGCGAAGGGAGCCAGGCAGTTGGAGCGCACATTGTAGCGCTTCATGTCCAGCGCGATCGACTTCGACAGCGCGGCGATGCCCAGCTTGGCGGCGGAGTAGTTCGCCTGGCCGAAATTGCCGATTAGCCCCGAGGTGGAGGTGATATGGACGTAGGAGCCGCTTTCCTGCTTGCGGAAATGCGTCGCCGCGTGGCGGGAGACGTAGAAGCTGCCGTTCAGGTGCACGGCGATGACCGAATCCCATTCTTCCGCCGTCATGCGGTGGAAGATCTGGTCGCGCAGGATGCCGGCATTGTTCACGACGATGTCGATGCGGCCGAAATGGTCCATCGCGGACTGGACGATTTTGCCCGCGCTGGCCCAGGAGGAGACGCTGTCGGTGTTGATTTCCGCCCGGCCGCCGCGCTGTTCGATGATCGCCTTGGTCTGCTGTGCGGGGGTCGCCGAAAGCCCTTCGCCTGACAGTGAGGCGCCGATGTCGTTGATGATGACCGCCGCACCCGCCTGCGCCATGTGCAGCGCGATCTCGCGACCGATCCCGCCGCCCGAGCCGGTGACGACCGCCACCTTGCCATCCAGCATGCCCATTCCCGTTTCCTCCTGAAGGTCTTGCCCCACATTCGTAGACCCTGGCGCGGGGCGCGTGAAGCCGGTGGGCCGGGAATGGCCGGTCGCCCCCATCTGGCCTGTCCCGCGGCGCGCAGTGGCGCCGGACCGCGTTCGGATTTAGCCTGCGCCCGCCAAGGAGGAGGCAAGCATGAGCAAGGGTCCCAATTACGCCAAGGGTGAGGCTGTCCGGCGCGAGCTGATCGGTGAGGGCGAGGTCACCAAGATCAGCGAGACCGTCTACGACGACCCCATGATGCAGAAGTTCCGGGACTACGCCATCGAGGCGGTCTTTGGCATGCTCTGGACCCGCCCGGGCCTGGATAAGAAAACCCGCGCGCTGATCTGCGTCGTCTCCGACACCGCCATCCACGCCTGGCCCGAGCTGAAGCTGCATCTGCGGATGGCGGTGAACCTCGGCTGGACCGAGGATGAGCTGTCCGAGGCGCTGATGCACATGAACGGCTATGTCGGCCTGCCCACGGTGCGCCACGCCATGCTGGTAGCGCGTGACCTGTTCGCGGAAATGCGCGCCGAGGGCGCCGCCGCACCAAAGCCGGCCAAGGCGCCGAAGAAAAAGAAGTAAGAGGTCGCTAGTGGTGCGTGCCAGACGGATGGTACCGTCTGGCATGCACCACTAGCCATTGATTTGGTGGGCCGATTCACCCGACGCTTGGGTACCAAGCGTCGGGATCGGACCACTAGAGCATGCTGCGTTCACCTGCGTTCACGCAGCCCGCT
>CAITYE010000006.1 GCA_903896535.1 uncultured Paracraurococcus sp. | reverse complement strand
TGTTCCGCCCGCAGGCGGAGGCGGCGCGGTAGGCTAGAGCCGGATGCGTTGAGGCGGAATCGCCGAAGGCGCTGAATCGCGCGATCCAACACATGCTAGAGCGGGCTGCGTGAACGTATGTGAACGCAGCATGCTCTAGCGGGCGCGATGCGTTGAGGCGGAATCGCCGAAGGCGCTGAATCGCGCGATCCAACAAACGGCAAAGCAGGATGCGTGAGCGAATGCGAACGCAGCCTGCTAAAGCCAGCGCGGCGGTTCAGCTATTCGCCAACTCCGCCAGCACTTGCGCCAGCACCCGCGTGCCCTGGGCGAGCTGGCTGGGCGAGGAATACTCCGCCGGGTTGTGGCTGATCCCCTTGCGGGAGGGGATGAAGATCATCCCCGTCGGGCAGAGCGGCACCAGGAACTGCGCGTCGTGAAAAGCGCCGGAGGGGATGTGCATGGCGCGCAGCCCCTGCGCCGTGGCCGCACGCGCCACCGCCTCAGTCACTTCCGGGGCGAAGACGGCGGGGGCGGCGTTGAAGCGTTCGGTCAGGCTCACCGCGCAATTGCGCACCGCGCCCTTGATCGTCGCCTCAATCGCATCGCCGCGCGCGCGCAGCACCGCGGCATCGGGGTGACGGAAGTCGATGGTGAATTTCACCGTCTCGGCGACACTATTAGAACTGTTGGGCTTCACCTCGATGCTGGCGACGGTGAAGCGCAGCACATCGGTAGGGTCCTCCATCAGCACGTTCAGCGCGCCGATCGCACGGACCATGTCCTGCACCGCGTCGCGGCGGGTGGAGACGGGGGCGGTGCCGGCATGGGCGGAGGCGCCGGTGAGCTCTACCAGGAACCAGCGGCTGCCCTGGATGCCCGTGACGATACCGATATCGCAGCCAGCCTCCTCCAGGATCGGGCCCTGTTCGATATGCGCCTCGACATAGGCATGCGGCGCTGGCCCCTCGAGCACGCCGAGGCCGCGGCGGGGCAGGTCCGCCTCGCTCGCCAGCAGGGTGGCCAGCGCATCGCCGAAGCGGATGCCCTCGGGGTCGGTCACGGCGTCCCAGGTCTCCGGCGGGCGGTAGCCGGCATAGGCCATGCTGCCCATGCAACCGGGGGCGAAGCGGCTGCCTTCCTCGTTCGTCCAGGCGACGACCTCAATCGGGCGGCGGGTGGCGATGCCGGCCTCGCGCAGCGCCTGCACCGCTTCCAGCGCGGCGATGACGCCCCAGATGCCATCGAACCGCCCGCCCGCGGGCTGGCTATCCATATGGCTGCCGCTGAGCACGGGGGCGAGGCCGGGCTCGGTGCCCTCGTGCCGCAGGAAAAGATTGCCCAACACATCGACCGAGGCGGTGAGGCCGAGCGCGGTGCCCCAGCCCAGCACCAACCGCCGCGCCTCGGCATCGAGCGGGGTGAGGGCCTGGCGGTTCACCCCCGGCGCGCCATCGGCGCCGGTGATGGCGCCAAGCTCGGCCAGCGCCATCAGCCGGTCCCATTGCCGCGCTTCGCTGACGGCGGCGACGGCATTGGGGGCGACGGTGGCGGGCATGGCGATCCTCGGCGACGGGCGGCCTCGACTTGCGGCGCGGGCCCGCCGCCGTCAAGCCGCCGGCGGGCCTGGAGCGGGATGCGTCGAGGCGGCATCGCCGAAGGCGCTGAATCCCGCGACTGAACACCTGAGCGGGATGCGTTGAGGCGGCATCGCCGAAGGCGCTGAATCCCGCGGCTAAATAAACGGTAGAGCAGGGGGCGTGAGCGAATGGGAACGCATCCTGCTCTAACCCGGTGTCGCGC
The DNA here is from genome assembly GCA_903896535.1 of uncultured Paracraurococcus sp. Taxonomy (GTDB): domain Bacteria; phylum Pseudomonadota; class Alphaproteobacteria; order Acetobacterales; family Acetobacteraceae; genus CAITYE01. The sequence goes on along the minus strand of CAITYE010000006.1, from coordinate 4,585 downwards.
CGGATTTGCGGACGATTTCGCGCATCAGCGGCTCCTGCGCCCGGGCATAGGCGGCGAAATCCTCGGGGCCGATCATCCAGGGCGTCGCGCCCTGTTCGGCATAGACCTTGGCCACCTCGGCGCTCCGCAACGCCTGGGCGGTGAGGCTGGCCATGCGCGGGACCATGCCCGGCGGCAGCCCGGCCGGGGCGATCAGGCCGTTCCAGCTGGTGAGGTCGAAGCCGGGCAGGGTCTCGGCCAGCGTCGGCACATCGGGCAAAGCGGGGGAGCGCTGCGGGCTGGTCACCGCCAGCGCCCGGACCTTGCCGTCGCGCGCCATGCCGATCGGGCCAGCGAGGTTGTCGAACAGCACCTGCACCTGGCCGGCCATCAGGTCGATCAAGGCCGGCGCGCCGCCGCGATACTGCACGAAGGGCATGTCGGTGCCGGTGCGCATCTTGAACAGCTCGGCCGAGAGGTGCGGCGTTGTCCCGGCGCCGCCGGTTGCGTAATTGTACTTGCCGGGATTGGCGCGCAGCAGCGCGATCAACTCCGGCACCGTCCGCGCTGGCAGGTCGTTGTTCACGACCAGCACGTTGGGCTGCAGATAAAGCCCGTGGATGTGCACGTAATCGCGCAGCGGATCATAGGGCAGGGTCGGAAACAACGCGGGCGCGATCGCCAGATTGGCGGCGCCGCCGAGGCCGACCGTGGTCCCATCGGCCCGGGCCTTGGCGATGGCGTCCGAGCCCACCGTGCCGCCGGCGCCGGTGCGGTTCTCCACCACGAATTGCTGGCCCGTCAGCGTGCTCATCGCCTGACAGAAGGCGCGGGAGAGGATGTCGTTGGCGCCGCCGGCGGCATAGAGGTTGATGTAGCGGACGGTCTGGCGCGGCCAGTCCTGGCTCTGCGCCCGGGCGAGGCTGGGGATAGCAAAGCCGAGGCCGAGCAGGCCCCGGCGGCCGGGAAAGGGCATGGCGTGGTTATCCTCCCTGGGGCGGCTCTGACGGCCGCTGGAAGCAGTCTGCGTCAGAGGCGGGGGCGGATGCCATAGGAAAGGCGGCCGCGCGCCTTCCCATCCCGGCCGCCGCCATCTAGAGGAAGCCGCAGGCTACCGGCGCCCGTGTGCCGGCCTGGCCCCATCCGCGCCAAAGCACCGAGGAGGACGCCCGATGACCAAATGGGACAAGTCGAAACTGCCAAGCCGTCATGTCTCGGTCGGGCCGGAGCGCGCGCCGCACCGTAGCTATTACTACGCCATGGGGCTGAACGAGACCGAGATCGCCCAGCCGCTGGTCGGCGTCGCCACCTGCTGGAACGAGGCCGCGCCCTGCAATATCGACCTGTCCCGGCAGGCGCAGAGCGTGAAGCGCGGCGTCAAGGAAGCCTTCGGTACGCCGCGGGAGTTCACCACCATCACCGTCACCGACGGCATCGCGATGGGCCACCAGGGGATGAAGTCCTCGCTGGCCAGCCGCGAGGCGATTGCCGATACGGTCGAGCTGACCATGCGCGGCCATTGCTACGACGCGATGGTGACGCTGGCCGGCTGCGACAAGTCGCTGCCGGGGATGATGATGGCGATGCTGCGGCTGAACGTGCCGAGCGTCTTCATGTATGGCGGCTCGATTCTGCCCGGGAAGTTCAAGGGCCGTGACGTGACCGTGGTGGACGTGTTCGAGGCGGTCGGCCAGCACGCCGCCGGCAACATGACCGATGAGGAGCTGCACGAGCTGGAATGCGTCGCCTGCCCGTCCTCGGGCTCCTGCGGCGGGCAGTTCACGGCCAACACCATGGCGACGGTCTCTGAGGCGATCGGGCTCGCCCTGCCAGGTTCGGCCGGCACGCCGGCGCCTTACGAGGAGCGGGACGTCTGGGCCTTTGAAAGCGGCAAGGCGGTGATGGAGCTGGTCAAGAAGAACCTGCGCCCGCGCGACATCGTCACCCTGAAAGCCTTGGAGAACGCCGCGGTGGTGGTTGGCGCGACCGGCGGCAGCACCAATGCCGGCCTGCATTTGCCGGCCATCGCGCATGAGGCGGGCATCCGCTTCACCATGGACGATGTGGTGAACATCATGCGCCGCACGCCCTATATCGGCGACCTGAAGCCGGGCGGCAAATACGTCGCCTACGACGTCTACAAGATCGGCGGCATCCCCGTGATCATCAAGGCGCTGCTCGATGCCGGGCTGCTGCATGGGGATTGCATGACCGTCACCGGCAAGACGCTGGCCGAGAACCACAAGGACGTGATCTTCCCGCTGGATCAGGACGTGATCTTCCCCGTCAGCAAGGCGCTCTCGCCCACCGGCGGCGTGGTCGGGCTGAAGGGCAATCTCGCCCCGGATGGCGCCATCGTGAAGGTCGCCGGCATGAAGACGCAGCGCTTCGAAGGCACCGCGCTGTGCTTCGATTCTGAGGAAGCGGCCTTCAAGGCGGTCGATAGCCGCGCCTACAAGGCGGGCGATGTCATCGTCATCCGCTACGAGGGGCCGAAGGGTGGGCCGGGGATGCGAGAGATGCTCTCGACCACCGCGGCCATCTACGGCCAGGGCATGGGCGAATCGGTGGCGCTGATCACCGATGGCCGCTTCTCTGGCGCGACGCGCGGCTTTTGCATCGGCCATGTCGGGCCGGAAGCCGCCGTCGGCGGGCCGATCGCGCTGCTGCAGAACGGCGATAAGATCATCATCGATGCCGAAAAGGGCACGATCGATATGATCGTGCCAGAGGCCGAGATCGCCCGCCGCAAGGCGGCCTGGACGCCGCGCCAGACCGACTACAACGCGGGTGCGCTGTGGAAATACGCCCAGCTCGTCGGCCCCGCGCATCTGGGCGCCGTCACCCATCCCGGCACGGCGGCGGAGACGCACTGCTACGCCGACCAGTGATACCCACGGCACGAGGCTGTGACCCGTGCCGAGCGCCCGACCGGGCGCCGCGGCCAGTGCGGCGCAGCCGTCGCGGCCAACGCCGCGCGCTTCAGGAAACCGGAGGTTTCCGGCGGCGCTTGAGGGCCAGAAAAAACCAATACCAACGGTCAAAGGATTTGGCCGTTGGTATATCCCCGGCAGGCGGGTGGGGGCTGACCGCCGCACGCCGCAGCTTTGCCAGCTTTCTGCCACGCTCCTGCGCTCTGCTCCCGCTTCTGGAGGAGAGCCATGCCTGCCCGTAAGTTACTGACCTTGTTGGCGCTGCTTGCGGGTCTCGCGGGCTGCACCGTCTACCCGTCCGCGGGTTATGTGGCGCCGGCGCCGGTCGCGGTCGGCGTGACCGTGCCGCTGGTCACCCCCGCCTATGGCTGGGGCTACCGGCCCTGGGGGTGGGGTGGCTGGGGCTATCGGCCCTATGGCTACGGCTATGGCTATGGCTGGCGCCGCTGACGGGCAGCGCCCCTGGGTTCAGTCCAGATCGATCCAGACCGGGGCGTGATCGCTTGGCTCGGCTTCGGCGCGCGCCGTCGTATCCACCCCCGACCCGCGCAGCCGCTCGGCCAGCTCCGCGCTCAGCAGCGCATGATCGATGCGCAGGCCGCGATCCTGTTCGAAGGCCGGGCCGTAATCCCAATAGGTGAAGGGCGGATGGTCCGGATGCAGCGCTGCCAGCGCATCCGTCATCCCCGCGAAGATCAGCCGGCGGAAGGCGGCCCGGCTTTCCGGCCGGACCAGCGCATCGGTCGGCGGCAGCGCGCCTGGCGCCAGATCCGCTTGCGTCGGGCAGACGTTGAAATCGCCCAGCACGGCAGCCGGCGTACATGCCTCCAGCCGCGGGGCCAGCCAATCCCCCAGCCGGTCCAGCCAGCGCAGCTTATAGGCATAGCCCTCGGCGCCGCCGCTATTGCCGTTGGGCAGGTAGATGCCGGCGATCTCCATGCCCGCGGCCTGCACGGCGACAAAGCGCGCCTGGGTATCCTCGGCATCGCCGGGCAGGGCTGCGGCGGTCACCGCGAAGGGGATGCGGCCGAGCACGGCGACGCCGTTGCGCCCGCCTGGTTGGCCGAAGGCTTCTGCCCTGTAGCCGCTGCCCTCCAGCTCCAGCGCCGGAAATTCCTCCGTCCGGCACTTCAGTTCCTGGAGGAAGACAAGATCGGGCTGATGGCGTTCCAGGAAGCGCCGCAGATGCGGCATCCGTCGGCGGATGGAGTTGACGTTAAAGCTGGCGAGCCGGGTCATGCCGCCAGCATGCCGCGCCGCCCCGGCAGCGGCCAGGGGGAGGGCGAGGCAGGCCCCGCTGGCGCCAAATCAGGCGATCGCGAAGCTCGCCCCGCAGCCGCAGCCGGAGACCGCCTGCGGGTTCCGGACCACGAAATGCGCGCCGATCAGCGCCTCGTTCCATTCCAGCGCGGACCCGGCCAGCAGGTCGAGCGAGACGGGGTCAACGAAGACCCGCACGCCGGATTCCTCGATGACCAGGTCGTCCGGGGCGCCGGCTTCGGCCAGTTCGAAGCCATACTGGAAGCCTGAGCAGCCACCGGCGCTGACCGAGACGCGAAAGCCCGCACCCGCGCGGCCTTCGCGCCGGGCGATATCGGCGATTTCCGCGGCGGCGCGGGGGGTGACGCGGAAGCTGGCAGGGGCGGCGGTGTCGGACATGGCAGGGACTCCAG
>CAITYE010000005.1 GCA_903896535.1 uncultured Paracraurococcus sp. | reverse complement strand
GCTCTAGCCCTGCTTGCGCAGGTTCCAGAACAGCGACGGGCCGCCCTTGACCAGCCCGCTGAGGCTGCGCCGCCAGGCCTGCGGCGGCAGCCCCTGGCCGAGCGGGATGAAGGGCGCTTCCTCCCAGACCAGCATCTGCAACTGCTCGGCAAGGCGGCGTTCTTCGGCCGCGTCGCTGGTGTTGAACCAGGCCTCGCGCAGCGCTTCCCGGCGCGGGCTGGTGGACCAGCCGGCCCAGCCCTCCGCGCCATTGCCGCGCAGCGGCTGGTGGCTGCCGGGGACCGAGGTATCGAGGCCTTCCCAGGTGGTGCAGAAGGCGCTCCAGCCGCCCTGATCGACCGGCCCGCGATTGGCGCGGCGCTGGATCGCCGTGCCCCAATCCGTCGCCTGCAGATCGACATTGAAGCCGACCCGCCGCATGAGATCGGCGGCGACTTCGGTCAGCGCATTGATGTTGGCCAGGTCGGTCGGCGCCATCATCGCCACCTTCTCGCCCTTGTAGCCGGCGTCCTGCAGCGCCTTGCGCGCCGCCTCCACGCTGCGCGGGCCGGTCAGCACCGCAAGCCCGGCGTCATTGGCCAGCGGCGTGCCCGGCGTGAAGGCGCCGGCCGGGATGCGATACAGCGCGGGATCGTCGCCATAGGCCGCCTGCATGAAGGAACGCTGGTCGATCGCCGGCAGCAGCGCGCGGCGGATCGCCGGATTGTCGAAGGGCGGCTGCAGGTGGTTGAAGCGCAGCACGCCAAGATTGCCCGCGGTGTTGATCACCTCGATGGCGATTTGCGGGTTGCGGCGCAGGCGCGGCAGCAGGTCCGGCAGCGGCGTTTCCCACCAATCCGCCTCGTTGTTCAGCAGCGCGCCGGCCGCCGTGGCCGGGTCGGGCATCACCTGCCATTCCACGCGGTCGAAATGCACGACCTTGCCGCCGGCCAGGAAATCCGCCGGCTCATCACGCGGCACGTAGTCGGCGAAGCGGTCATACACGGCGATGCTGCCAGGCACCCATTGCGCCGCCTTGAAGACATAGGGGCCGGAGCCGACATAGCTCTCGATCTGCTTGAAGGGATCGGTCCGCGCGACTGCCTCGGGCATGATGGCGCAGATATTTGCGCTGGGCTTGCCCAGTGCCCAGGTCAGGCCCGGCCAGGGCCGCTTCAGCCGCAGCGTGAAGACCCGCGCGCTTTCGGGCTTGGCTTCCTCCAGCAGCGCGTTCAGCCGCAGCCCCAGCACATCGCGCTTCGACCAGCGCAGGATCGAGGCGATGCAATCCGCCGCGGTGACCGGCGCGCCGTCGTGGAAGCGCAGCCCGTCGCGCAGCCCGATGCGCCAGGTCAGCCCATCGGCCGAAACCTCGGCCCCCGCGGCCATCTGCGGCTTCGGGCGGAAATCCGCACCCAGCCCGAACAGGGTGTCGTAGATCAGCAGGCCGTGATTGCGCGCGATGACGGTGGTCGACCAGACCGGGTCGATATTCGCGAGATTGCCTTGCGGGATGAAGCGCAGCGTGCGCGTCGCCACCTGCGCTTCGGCGAGGCTCGGGGCCGCAAGCGCGGCCAGCAAGAAGGGGCGACGGGCAATCATGGGGCGTCCTCACTGAGGTATCGTGGCTGATCGGGGCCGCAGGGTAGAAGCGCGCCCGGCGCGCGTCACGCCGCCATTTGATCTCGGCCGCGGGATCGGTCTAAGTCGAGGTGACGGGCGAGAGCCAACCCCCAGCGCCGTGCCGCGCCGCTGCGGACCAGGGCATCGATCGGCAGCGCCGCCGCACCCCGCCCGCCAGGAGCCCCCGATGTTCGACGCCATCCTGATCGAGAAGACCGAAGGCGCGTCACGCGCGATTCTGACCGGGCTGGATGAGGCGCGCCTGCCGGCTGGCGATGTCACCGTCCGCGTCGCCTATTCCACGCTGAACTACAAGGACGCGCTGGCCATCACCGGCCAGGCGCCGGTGGTGCGCCACTTCCCGATGGTGCCGGGGATCGATTTCGCCGGCACGGTCGAGCACTCGGACAACCCCGCCTATGCCGCGGGCGACCAGGTGGTGCTGAACGGCTGGGGCGTGGGTGAGACGCATTGGGGCGGGCTGGCCGGCAAGGCGCGGGTGAAGGGCGATTGGCTGGTGCCCTTGCAGGCGCCCTTCACGCCCCGGCAGGCCATGGCCATCGGCACCGCAGGCTACACGGCCATGCTGTGTGTCATGGCGCTGGAACGCCACGGCGTGGCGCCCGGCCAGGGCGAGGTGCTGGTCACCGGCGCGGCCGGTGGCGTCGGCAGTGTCGCGGTCGCGCTGCTCGCCAAGCTTGGCCATCAGGTGGTGGCGATGACCGGACGGCCGGAGGAGGCGCCCTTCCTGCGGGCGCTGGGCGCTGCCGAGGTGATCGACCGTGCCGGCTATGCCGAACCGGGCAAGCCGCTGGCGCGTGAGCGCTGGGCGGGGGCCGTCGATGTGGTCGGCGGGCAGGTGCTGGCGAACATCTGCGCGGCGATGCGCTATCGCGGCACGGTCGCCGCCTGCGGGCTGGCCGGCGGCATGGCGCTGCCCGCGACGGTTGCTCCCTTCATCCTGCGCGGCGTCACGCTGGCGGGCGTCGATAGCGTGATGTGCCCGCGTGAGGACCGGCTGGACGCCTGGCGCCGCTTGGCCCGCGACCTCGACATTGCGCGCCTGGAGGCGCTCAGCACCGAAATTCCGCTGTCCGGGGCGATCGGCGCGGCCGAGCGCCTGCTGGCCGGCCGCGTGCGCGGGCGCATCGTGATCCCCCTCGACCCCGGCGCCCCCTGACCAGCCCCTGCTGTCCCGCCCTGCTGCCGCGAAGGTGAAGCGATGTCCGTGCCCAGCGACTTCCCGATCAGCCGCTTTCCCGTCCCCAAGCTCGATGACCTGCCCGAGGATATCCGCGCCCGGCTGCTGGCGGTGCAGGAGAAGGCGGGGTTCATCCCCAATGTCTTCCTCGTCCTGGCGCATCGGCCGGAAGAATTCCGCGCCTTCATGGCCTATCACGACGCGCTGATGGACAAGCCCGGGCCGCTGACCAAGGCCGAGCGCGAGATGATCGTGGTGGTGACCAGCAACGCCAACCAGTGCCAGTATTGCGTCATCGCGCATGGCGCGATTCTGCGGGTGCGCTCGAAGAACCCGCTGCTTGCCGACCAGATCGCCATCAATTACCGCAAGGCGGATATCACGCCCCGGCAGCAGGCGATGCTGGATTTCGCCATGCAGGTCGCCTTCCACGCCTATGCGGTAGGCGATGCGGATCTCGCCACGCTGGCGGCGCATGGCCTGGACCAGGAAGCGGCCTGGGACATCGCCGCCATCGCCGCCTTCTTCGGCATGTCGAACCGCATGGCCAATGTTACCAGCATGCGGCCGAACGACCAGTTCTTCACCATGGGGCGTTAGAGCGGGATGCGTTCGCCTTCGCGCCCGCATCCCGCTCTAAAATTTGTTGGGTCGCGGGATTCAGCGTTTTCGGCGATTCCGCCGCAACGCATCCCGCTCTAAATTTGTTGGGTCGCGGGATTCAGCGCCTTCGGCGATTCCGCCGCAACGCATCCCGCTCTGGCGCGCCGGGAGCCATGGATGAACATCCTCGCCTCGCTCAAGGATCGTAGGCGCTTCGACATGCCGATCGTCGATGCGCATCATCACCTGTGGGATCTGCAGGCCGGCCGCTACCCGGCTTTCCAGGACCACTACGAAGCGGATTTTTTCCTCGGCGATTATCGCAAGATCTGCCGCGACTTCCTGCCGACCGACCTCGCCGCCGCCTATGCCGGGTTCGACATCATCGGCACCGTCCATATCCAGGCGGGCCGCGCGGCGCCGGAGCGGGTGCAGGAGACCGCCTGGATCGAGGCGATCCACGCCGAATGGGGCCTGCCCAACGCCATTATCGGCCACGTCATCTTCACCCAGCCCGACTGCGCCGAGATCCTCGCCCAGCATGCGCGCTACCCGCTCATGCGCGGCATCCGCTCCCGCCCGGTCACCTCGGATGGGCCGGGGCAGTCCGTCGCCGGCCAGCCGGGCACGATGCAGGATGATCACTGGCTGCGGAACTTCGCGCTGCTGGAACAGCACCGCATGTCGTGGGACATGCGCATCCCCTATTGGCATCTGGAAGAAGGCGCCGCACTGGCCCGGAGCTTCCCCGGCATCCCCATGGTGGTGAACCATGCCGGGCTGCCGCTCGATCGCTCGGAGGAGGGGCTGGCGATCTGGCGCCGGGGCCTCGGCCAGCTCGCCGATTGTCCGAACACCATGCTCAAGCTGTCCGAGCTTGGTCTGCCGCACGGGCGCTGGGATGTGCCGAGCAATATCCGCGTGGTGCGCGAGGCCGCGGCGATCTTCGGGCCGGACCGCATCATCTTTGCCAGCAACCTGCCGGTCGCCACGCTCAGCACCGATTTTCCCGGCATCATCGCGGTGATGCGGGCGGGGCTGCGGGACCGGCCGCGGGAGGAGTTGGAGAAATTCTTCTACCGCAACGCCATCCGCTTCTATCGCATGCGGGTCGGACAGGCGCCGGGTGGATGACCACGGGGGAGGGGAGAGGCCCATGAAGATCGTCGATGCCCAGATTCACATATGGGCGGATGGCAAGCCGACCGGACTGCATCGCAAGGTACGCGCCTTCACGGACGAAGAGGCATTGCGGGAGATGGACGAGGCCGGGGTGGACGCCGCCCTGATACATCCGCCCGTCAGCTGGGACCCCGACGCGAACGCCTATGCCGTCGAGGCCGCCCGTCGCTTCCCGACCCGCTTCGCGGTGATGGGGCAATTCCCGCCGCGCGATCCCGCCATGCGCCACATGATCCAGGGCTGGAAGCGGCAGCCAGGCATGCTCGGCCTGCGTTGGGCGCTGCTGCATCCGGAGGAACAGGCCTGGCTGAGCGATGGCTCGCTCGACTGGTTGTGGCCGGCGGCGGAGCGCGAGGGCGTGCCGATCGCCATGATGGGCGGGCTGTTCCTGCCGCAGTTCCGCCGGATCGCGGAGGCGCATCCTGGGCTGCAGCTGATCCTCGACCATTGCGGGCTGGTCCGCACCGGCCGTGACGCGGCGGCCTTTGCCCAGCTTGAGGCGCTTTGCGCGCTCGCCGAGCTGCCGAATGTCGCGGTCAAGGCCACGGGGGCGCCGCATTATTCGACCGAAGCCTATCCCTATCGCAACATCCAGGACGGGCTGCAGCGCATCTTCGATGCCTTCGGCCCGCGCCGCTTCTTCTGGGGGACCGACATCACCCGCATGCCTTGCAGCTATCGGCAATGCGTCACCTTCTTCACCGAGGAACTGCCCTGGCTGCGGGGCGATGATCTGGAATGGGTGATGGGCCGAGGCGTTGCCACCTGGCTGGGATGGGACCTGGCCTTCGATTGATCGCGCGCGGCCGCAGGGGTCGGCGCGGTCCGGCCGGCTATCGATGGGTGCTGGGACTATTCGCCACGAATGTTGTTCGCCTGGATGACCGCACGCCAGCGGGTGCGGTCCGCCTGGATGGTGCGTTCCATCTCAGCGATGCTGCCGCCGCGTGGCTGGTAGCCCAGCGATATCAGGCGCTCCCGCACCGCCGGGTCGGCCAGCATGCGGCCCACCTCGGTGTTCAGCCGCTCGACGATCGGCCGTGGCGTGCCGCCGGGGGCGGCGATGCCGAACCAGTTATCGGCGCGGAATTCCGGCAGGCCGGACTCGGCGATGGTCGGCACGCCGGGCAGCACCGGTGAGGGCGGCGCGCTGGTGAAGGCGATCGCGCGGACGGTGCCTGCGCGGATATGCGGCAGGATCTCGGCCAGATTGCCGAACATCATGTCCACGCGCCCGGCGATGATCTCCGAGATCGCCGGCGGACCGCCGCGGAAGGGGATATGGATCATCTTGATGCCGGCCATGGCGGCGAACTGCGCCGCCCAGAGCTGATAGGAACTGCCGACGCCCGATGACCCGTAGGAGAGCTGATCCGGATGGGCGCGGGCGTGGTCGATGATCTCGCCAACCGTGCGGAAGGGCAGGCGGGGATTGACGTAGAGCAGATTGTCGAGACCGGCGATGATCACCGCCTGGGTGAGATCGCGGTCGGGATCGAAGTTCAAGGTGACGCCGGGCATCACCGGGGCGGTCGCCACCATGCTCATGGTCACCAGCAGCAGCGTATTGCCATCGGGTTTCGCCTGGGCGACGGCGGCGGCGGCGATCAGGCCGTTCGCGCCAGTCCGATTATCCACCGAAACCGGCTGGCCCAGCGCCGTGGCCAGATGGGCGGCGGTGAGGCGGGCGAGGATGTCGGCACCACCGCCCGGGGGAAAACCGTTCACAAGGAGAATCGGCTGGCTCGGCCAGGTCTGGGCGGTGACGGGCTGGGCGGTGACGGGCTGGGCGGTGACGGGCGCCAATGGCGCGCAGAAGGCCAAGGCGATGATCGCCAGGCGTTGCAGATGCCGCATGCGGTTGCCTCCGTCCCAGAACCTCGATCCGTGGCGTGCGCCGCCAAACCTCTCCCGTCAAAGGGGCGGGGGGAGGGGACGGCCCCGCGAACGGCACGTTAGAGCGCGATGCGTGAGCGAAGGCGAACGCAGCCTGCCCTAATCCAGCCGCACCCCGGTGGCGGCCACGATGGGGCGCCATTTTTCGGTCTCCGCCCGGATGAAATCCTGGACCTGCGCCGGGGAAAGCGGGGGGCTCGCCTCGATGCCGCCCTGGCTCAGATCGTCGCGGAAGGCACGGTCGGCCAGCGCGCGCAGCGTCGCGTCGTGCAATTGCCGCACGAGGTCCGGCGGGGTGCCGGCGCGCACCGCCAGCATGGACCACAGCACCGCCTCGAAGCCCGGCAGGTTCAGCGCCTCGGCCACTGTCGGGACCTCCGGCAGCAATGGGGAGCGAGCGGCCGAGGTCACGGCGAGGATCCGCACCTTGCCCTCGCGGTGATGCGGCAGGCTGGTGATGACGGTATCGGTGCCGGCATCGACCTGCCCCGCGAGCATGTCGATCATCGCCTGCCCATTGCCGCGATAAGGCACCGCCAGCCATTCAAGCCGGGCCCGATAGGCCAGGTATTCGCCGACCATGTGCACATAGGTGCCGGTGCCGGGATTGGCGAAGCGCAGCTGCCCGGGCCGCGCCCGCGCCTGGGCGGCGAGCGCCGGCAGGTCCATCGCCACATCGGCGCGCGCCACCACGCAGACCGTGTTGCCGCCGACCAGGGCCACCGGCGCGAAATCGACCAGGGGGTCGTATTGCGGCTTGGCCACCACCAGGGGATAGAGCGCATGGGTGGAGGCG
>CAITYE010000004.1 GCA_903896535.1 uncultured Paracraurococcus sp. | reverse complement strand
CCGAGGCCACCGCGGCCCTCCACGCGGCGCAGAGCCGCGCCGCCGCCGCCACGGTCGCGCTGGCCGCCGATTGCCAAGCGGCGGGTTTCGCCGATGCCGCGGCCCTGCGCGCCGCCCGGCAGGACGGGCCGGTGCAGGACGGCTTGGCCGCCGATATTACCGCTTTCGACCAGGCGCTGGAGGCAGCGCGCGGGGTGGCCCGCGAGGCAGCGGCGCGGGCGGAGGGCGTGGCGCCGCCCGATCTGGCGGCGCTTGATGTGGCCCTGCGCCAGGCGGAATCGGCGGCGCGGGCGGCGGTGGAGGCCGCCACCCGGGCGCAGGCTGCACTGCAGGTTTACGACGCGCTGCTGGGTGAAATCGAAGTGGCGGAGGCAGCACTCGCCGAGGCCGATACGGCCTTCGGCATCCGCCAGGATCTGGCCGATCTCGCGGAGGGGCGGGGCAGCCAGTCAGGGATGAATTTCGAGGGCTATGTGCTCTCTGGCCTGCTGGACGAGGCGCTGGCGGCAGCGAACCTTCGGCTGGGCGGCATGCTGGCCGGCCGCTACGAGATCCGCCGGCGCGAGGAACGCGAGCGGAAAGCCGCGGCGGCGGGCCTGGATATCGAGGTGGTGGACCGCTGGAACGCGCAGCCACGCCCGGCGGCGACGCTGTCGGGCGGGGAGGGGTTCTGTGCCTCCCTGGCCCTCGCGCTCGGCTTGGCGGAGACGGTCGCGGCGCATGCCGGGGCCCGGCAGCTCGATGCGCTGTTCATCGATGAGGGCTTCGGCACGCTGGATGCCGAGACGCTGGAAACCGCGATCGGCGTGCTGGAGGGCCTGCGGGCCGGCGACCGCTATGTCGGCGTCATCAGCCATGTGCCGGAGTTGCGGGAGCGGATCCCGGCATGGCTGGAGGTGACCCCCGGCCGCCAAGGCAGCCGGGCGGCGTTTCGCTTCGCTCAATAGGTGGCGAAGATCCGCTCGATCGCCGCCGGATCGCTGGTGATGGTGAGGGCCAGCGCCAGCAGGATGCGGGCCTTCTGCGGCGTCAGGTTATCGGCGGTCAGCATCCCGGCCTCCCGCAGGCGGGTTGTCGGGAAGACCCGGCCGCTGCCGGCACGGGTCGATTGCATGGTGATGACGCCGGCCTGTCGCGCTTCAGCCAGGGCCGCGGCATCGCCTGGCGTGACGAAGCCGGGTGCGAAGCCGGCCGCGATGATGCCCTTCGCCCCGGCGGCGGTGAAGGCGCGCACCGCCGCGCCATCAGCGCCGGCGTAGGTATAGGCGACATCGACCCGCGGCAGCGTGGCAAGGCCGCGAATGTCGAACTCGGTATCCGGCGCCAGGCGCCGCAGCGGGCGGCGGTACCAGACCAGCCGATCGCCATCGGCTTGCCCGAGTACGCCGAAATCCGGGCTGCGGAAGGTCTGCATGCGGCCGGTGGAGGTCTTGGTGACCTCGCGCGCCGCTTGGATCTCGTCGTTCAGCAGGACCAGCGCGCCGAGGCCGCGCGCCTCCTCGCTGGCGGCGACACGCATCGCGTTCACCAGGTTCAGCCCGGCATCGCTCGAGAGGGCGGAGGCCGGGCGTTGGCTGCCGACCACGACGACCGGCACCTTCACCTTCAGGGTGAGGGAGAGGAAATAGGCGGTCTCCTCCAGCGAGGCGGTGCCGTGGCCGATGACGATGCCGGCGAGGTCCGGATGCTCCACCACCAGCCGGTCGCAGATCAGCACCAGCTCCTTCCATTCGGCCCAGGCGATCTGGGTGGAGGGGACGTTGCGGAAGGGGACGGGGAAGACATCGGCGACCAGTTGGACTTCCGGGAAGCGGTCGAGGATACCGTCCGCCTGCAGCATCATGCCGTTGGCGCCGTAGTCGTAGACGTCGAGCGGACCCTTGCCGATCGAGCTGATCGTCCCGCCGGTGCCGATAAAGGCGATTTTCTTCTTCATGCCGCGACCCTCGCTTCCGAGGCGAGGCCGGCGATGCATTCATCCACCGTCAGCAAATCGCCGAATTGCAGATAGAAGGCGATCAACGAGGCCGCGTGTTCGGCATCGGTCATCGCCGCGCAGCCGTCGCTGACCATCACCGTGCGAAAATTCAGCATCATGGCGTCGCGGGCGCTGCTTTCGCAGCAGACGCTGGTCACGGTGCCGGTGATCAGGACGGTATCGAAGCCGCGCCCCCGTAGCCGTTGGGGCAGGTCGGAGGCGCCCTGGATGAAGGCGCTGTAGCGCTTCTTGGGCACGATCTCGTCGCCGATCCGGACATCGAGCTGCGCCCAGAGCTGGTGGCCGACCGTGCCCTCGCTCATCGCCGCCGCGCGCCGGTCGCGAGCTTCCTGGGTAACCATGTCCTGCATGACCGACCACTCGGTCTCGCAGGAGGCATCGAAGGTGTTCTGGACCCAGAAGACGCCACCGCCGGCCTGGCGCACCGCCGCCGCCAGGGTGTTCACCTTGGGCACGATGTGCTCGGCCATGGGGCACCAGGCATGGGCGATATCTTCCCGCATGAAGCCGTTCTGCATGTCGATGACGACCAGCGCGGTGCGTTGCGGGACCAGTTGGGCGAAGGGATGGGCGGTGCCGCAGCGGCGCGTGACGCGCGCCTGAATGCTCTCGGGCAGGCTGAACGGGTGCATCGGGAGGCTCCGGGGGCAGGGGCTCGCCGGCGCGGGTTTCCTGGGCCCGGCTCTCCGGCCGGTGGCGAACGCTAGGGCGCGGGGCCGGCCCGCGCAAGCCGGTGGTTGACGCTGTGCCGCGCGGACCGCAAAGCGGAGGGGTCGTCTTCCGGAGCCCCGCCCATGCCCGCTTTCGTCCCGCCCGGCGTCATTGGCCACAACCGCAGCATCTTGAAAAAGAACTACGCGGTCCTGCCGCCCGACGGCATGTTCCCCTCATTGCTGCCAGGGTTGGAAGGGGCGCAGGTCTTCTATCAGGCAACGCCGTTGATGGGCGCGCGCTTCGCCCAGGGGCGGCTGGACGTGCAGCCGGACGGCGGCACGCGCGGGGCGCGGGACGATGGCTATGAGCATTTCCTCTATGTCCTGGCGGGGCGGTTGCAGGTGACGGCGGGGGGCGGGATGGAACTCCTGGGCCCTGGCGGCTTCGCCTATGTGCCCGCCGGCACCGGCTTCAGTTTCCGCAACCCGGGCGAGGTAGTTGCCAATGCGGTCTGGATCAAGCGCCGCTATGTCCCGGCCGAAGGCTTCGCGCCGCCGGGCGTGCGCTTCGGTAGCCGGGACGCGACCCCCCGCAGCACTGTCGATGAGAGCGGGCGGTGGCGGCAATACCTGCTGGGGACCGCGGATCTCGGCATGGATTTCGAGATGAACGTCATGGGCTTCGCGCCGGGCACGCATTTCCACTGCGTCGAGACCCATATCTTCGAGCATGGCATGGTCATGCTGGAAGGACAGGGGCTGCAGCTGCTGGACCGCGACTGGCACGAAGTTTGGGTGGGCGATTTCGTCTGGTTCGGCAGCTTCGTGCCGCAGCAATTCTACTGCACGGGGTGGGAGGGCGCCGCCTACCTGCTCTATAAGGACGTGAACCGCGACGTGGAGCTCTGATCAAGAAGGACCGATCGATGGCCGCCGCCACTGCGACCCCGCCTGCCGCTGCCCCGCCTGCCACTGCCCCGCCTGCCGCCGCCATGAAAGCCTTCGCCGGGCGGTCCGATGCCGCGGGGCTGAAACGCCTGACACTCCATCTGGGGCTGCTGGTCGCCGCGGGGGCGCTGGTGGCGCTCGCGCCGGGGCTGTGGGTGGTGCCGGCAATGTTCGTGCTGGGG
>CAITYE010000003.1 GCA_903896535.1 uncultured Paracraurococcus sp. | reverse complement strand
TTGCAGATGCTGGTCTGGGAGGAAGCGCCCTTCATCCCGCTCGGCCAGGGGCTGCCGCCGCAGGCCTGGCGGCGCAGCCTCAGCGGGCTGGTCAAGGGCGGCCCGTCGCTGTTCTGGAACCTGCGCAAGCAGGGCTAGAGCAGCCTTCGTCTTGCTGGACCACGCGGTGATCCAACAGGGCGAAGGTAAGCTGCTCTGGAATTTATATTTTTCAGAGCAAGAGATCCGTACAGACGATCCCGTCTGAACGGATCTTTTGCTCGCGGGCGCGTGGCGGGAGGGATACCAGCGGTCAGATCCGGTGACCGCTGGTATTGGCGTTTGCAGGCCGGCAAGCCCCGGGCGGCATTGGCCCCGGCGTCCTTTCGGGCGCGCGGCAAAGCCGCGCGCCGTTGGCTCAGGCTAACCGGCGGCGGCGCACCGCGCCGAGGGCGAACATACCAGCGCCGAGGATCGCCATGGAGGCCGGCTCGGGGACCTGAACCCGCACGCAGCCCCCGCTGACGCAGCCCAGCGAACTGCCGAGGGGCAAGGTGTCCGTCGATACCGTGAAGAACAGTTGATAGGCTTCGCCACTGGATATCTCGTGGAAGCCGATGCCGGCGCGGCTGGCGTAGATGGGGCTGTCCGGATTGTAGAGGTTATCAGCCGTCAGGAACGGCACGGCCGGGATGAACGGCACGGCGGTGATCGCCGTCAGCGGCACCAGTTGCAGCGGGTCCGGCCCGGTAATGGGAGAGCCATTGGAGGTGCCGGTGATGGCCGTGATCTGATAGCCCACGAAGCCGCCATAGCCGATGGACGTTGTATTGGCCGTGACCAGGTGCATCTTCACCACTTCGGGGGCCGCCAGGGCGGTGGCGCCGGGATCAATGATAAAATCGATATCATAAACATTCGCCTGCGCCAGCGGCGGTGACAGGCTGGAACAGGCCAATAACATGGCGGCGGCGATCAATTTTTTCACGATTTTCTGATCCTTGAACAAAGATTTTGATTTATGGAAGAAAATATCAATTATATTTGATATCCCTATCTTCCATAGATGCCTGACACGCCGCCAATTGTTCTGGCGTAGTTCAATGAACATGCGTGAAGCGCCTATGGCTAGACATGGCATTTGCAAAGCTTCGCGACGTCGCGCCCGGCCCCGCCCTCCGGGCTATCCCGCACTAGGAAAAATTACCTTGATTTTCGCCCCCTCTTCGTGTTTCCTGTCGCCCCCCTTTGGCGCCGGAGCCCCGCCATGTCCGACCCCTTCCCCGCCACCACCACCGAAGAACAGGATGAACCGCCGGAGGTCCCCGACCGCACCGCGCCCGACTGGGCGCCTTCCCCCGAACGGCTGAAGGAATTACTTCCCCACGGGCTCGACCTGGACGCCTATCGCCCCGCGCCCCCGCCGCGCGGCGGCCGCCGTCGGCAGCCAAGCCGCTTTGGCGGCCCCGCCTTCCGCTGGGGCGCACCGGATCCGCTCGACCCCAACCTGCTGCAAGCCCGCCCCTGGGCGCCCATGACCGATGCGGAATGGGAAGCGGTCGCCCCGTTCCTCTGGGCCATGGGCTGCGGCTTCCGGGGCGCCCCCGGGGTCAGCGCCGCCGGCCGGCCCCTCGCCGACCCCCGCGCCCGGCTGGATGCCATTTTTCGCAGTGTCACCCTCAAGCGCGAAGTCACGCATCCGCGCACCGGGCGGCCCGTCCCGGCGCGCGCCTGTTGGTGCGACCTGCCACCCGGCTATGGCCGGCCGGACAGCGTCTCCCGCCTCTATCGCCGCTGGGCCCGCCTCGGGGATGGCCGCGCCTCGCTCTGGGCCCGCTTGCTGATCGAGGTGACGGACCCCGCCGCCGCGCCGGCGCTGCGCGGCATGGCGCATTGGATCTGCTGCGCCTTCCGCCGCGGCATCCGGCTGATGGGGCTGCGCGCCATCCTGCTCGCCCGCCGCATCCGCCAGCACAGCGCCCTGCCCGGCCCGCCGCATTGGCTGCCCGATCCGGATTTGTCCGAAGCGCTCGCCCGGGCCTTTGCCGCGATCTTCGCCGCGCCGGACCGCTGGCCGCTGGCCGCCCTGTTCGGCCGCTTGCGCCAGCTGCTCCCCCGCTGCTTCGGCCGCCGGTCCATCCCGCGCTGGGCGGAGCCGGCGTGAGGCCGCCCGCCTCCCCCCGCCGCGCGATCCGGGGCATAATCCCACCACGGAGGACGCCCATGACCGAGAAGCCCAAGCACGGATTAGCCCGCGGTGCCGCCAATTACGGCGATCCCGAATTCGCCCTCTATCTGCGCCGCAGCTTCGCCGCGTCCATGGGCTATTCGCGCCAAGCGCTGGAGCGGCCGGTGATCGGCATCGCCGATACGGCGTCCGACTACAACAACTGCCACCGCACCGTGCCGGAGCTGGTGGGGGCGGTGAAGCGCGGCGTGATGCTGGCGGGCGGGCTACCGCTGGCCTTCCCCACTGTCAGCCTGTGTGAGCCCTCCCTGACGCCGACCTCCATGCACTACCGCAACCTCATGGCGCTCGACACCGAAGCCATGCTCAGCGCCCAGCCCATGGATGCGGCGGTGCTGATTGGCGGCTGCGACAAGACCGTGCCGGCGCAGCTGATGGCGGCCGTCTCGGCCGATGTGCCCGCCGTCATGCTCGTCACCGGCCCGATGCTGGCGCAGCGCTTCGAGGGTGAGCGCCTGGCGGCCTGCACCGATTGCCGGCGCTATTGGGCGCGCTATCGCGCCGGCGAGGTCACGCCCGAGAAGATCGGCGCCATCGAGGAAAAGCTGGCGACCTCGGCCGGCACCTGCGGCGTGATGGGCACCGCCTCCACCATGGCCTGCCTCGCCGCGGCGCTGGGCTTCATGCCGCTGATGGCGGCCTCGGCGCCGGCGGTGCATGCGGACCGGCTGCGCATGGCGGAGGAGGCCGGGGCGCTGGCGATGCGCCTGCTGACGCACCCGGTGCGCCCAAGCCAGCTGGTGACGGAAAAATCGGTCGAGAACGCGCTGCGCGTGCTGCTCTCCCTCGGCGGGTCGACCAATGCGCTGGTGCATCTGGCGGCGATCGCCGGCCGGGCGGGCATCCCCGTCGATCTCAAGCGCCTCGATGCGCTGTCGGAGGAGACGCCGGTGCTGGTCGATCTGAAGCCGACCGGCGAGGGCTACATGGAGGATTTCCACGCCGCCGGCGGCATGGTGGCGCTGTTGCGCGAACTGCGCGACCTGCTGCATCTGGACACCATCGACCTCTATGGCCGTACGCTGGCCGAACAGCTCGATGCAGGGTCCGCCTTCGTCGATCGCGGCATCATCCATGCCCGCGCCACGCCGGTCTCCCCGGTCGGCGGGCTGGTGGCGCTGTTCGGCTCGCTGGCGCCGGATGGCGCCATCCTCAAGCGCAGCGCGGCGACGCCGGCCTTGTTCGAGACGGAGGCGCGCTGCGTGGTGTTTGACGGGCTGGAGGATCTCTCCCGCCGGATCGACGACCCCGATCTGGACGTGACGGCCCAGGATATCCTGGTGCTGAAGAATGTCGGGCCGCTGACGCCGGCGGGCATGCCGGAAGCGGGCTACCTGCCCATTCCGAAGAAGCTGGCCCGGGCCGGGGTGAAGGACATGGTGCGAATGAGCGATTGCCGCATGTCCGGCACCGCCTTCGGCACCATCGTGCTGCATATCTCCCCCGAAGCCGCCGCCGGCGGGCCGCTGGGGCTGGTCGAGACCGGCGACCGGGTGCGGCTTTCGGTCAAGCACCGCAGCCTCGATCTGCTGGTTGAGCCGGCCGAGCTGGCCCGGCGGCGGGCGGCCTGGCAGGCGCCGGCGCGGCCGAAGCGCGGCTGGGACCAGCTGATGTTCGATCAGGTGCTGCAGGCGCCGGAAGGCGCCGATCTGCGCTTCCTCCGGCCGGAGGGGGCGTGATGGCGGCAACTGGCGCGATGCGGATGGCGTCCCCATCTGCCAGAATGGGGTTCATCGAAATGAGGGGGTCGCATGCCGATCAATAACCGTATCGCCGGCTTTCATGAGGACATGACCGCCTGGCGGCGCGATCTGCATGAGCATCCGGAGCTTGGCTTCGAGGAGCATCGCACCAGCGGCATCGTGGCCGAGAAGCTGCGCGCCTTCGGCTGCGACGAGGTGATCACCGGCATCGCCGGCACCGGCGTGGTGGGGGTGATCCGCGGCAGCGCGGCGGGGCCGGGGATCGGGCTGCGCGCCGATATGGACGCGCTGCCGATCGAGGAGGTCTCGGGCGTCGCGCATGCCTCGCGCAATCCGGGGCGGATGCACGCCTGCGGCCATGACGGGCATACCACCATGCTGCTGGGCGCGGCGCGCTATCTGGCGGAGACGCGGAATTTCGCCGGCACCGTCTATGTCTTCTTCCAGCCCGCCGAAGAGGGCGGCGGCGGTGGGGAGGTGATGGTCAAGGAAGGGCTGTTCGACCGCTTCCCCTGTGAGCGGGTCTTCGGCCTGCACAATTGGCCGGGCGCGCCGGCCGGCACCTTCGTCTGGCGCGACGGGCCGATGATGGCGGCGACCGCCAAGCTGTTCGCCACCATCCGCGGCACCGGCTCGCACGGCGCCATGCCGCATGAGGGGAACGACCCGATCGTCATCGCCGCGCAGATCGTGACCGCGTTGCAGAGCGTGGTGGCGCGCAATGTCGAGCCGATGCAGGCCGGCGTCATCACCATCGGGGCGATCGCCGGCGGGGATACCTTCAACGTCATCCCCGATACCGTGACGCTGCGCGGCACGGCGCGCTGGTTCAAGCCGGAAGTGGGCGACCTGCTGGAGAAGAAATACCTGGCGATCGTCGAGGGCGTGGCGGCGGCCTTCGGCGGTACGGCCGAGGCGGTGTTCGAGCGCGGCTATCCGGCGACGGTGAACGAGACCGCGAGCACCCGCCTGGCCATCCACGCCGCGGCGACGGTGTCCGGCGAGGCGAAGGTGCAGGAGATGCCGGTGCCGACCATGGGGGGCGAGGATTTCTCCTATATGCTGAATGCCTGCCCGGGGAATTACATCTTCCTCGGCAGTGGGAAGGGCGCGAACGACCCGGCGCTGCACAATGCGCGCTATGACTTCAACGACGAGGTGCTGCCGGTGGGTGCCAGTTATTTCGCGACGCTGGTCGAACAGCTGCTGCCGCGGCGCTGAGGCTGGGGGGCTATTCCGCCCGGATGCCGGCCGCGTCCGCTGTCATCTTGGTGCGGGCGCGCTCGCTCCGCAGCCAGGCGGCGAGCGTATCGGGCGCGCGGAGGGCTGGTTCAGCGATCTCCGCCCCCACTTCGGTCTGCCGCGTGCGATAGGTGGGATCCTCGAGCGCGGTGCGGACGGCGCGGAGCAGGGTGGCGATCACCGGGGCCGGCGTGCCGCCGGTGGTCATCAGCGCAGCGAAGCTGCCGCCGATCAGCCCGGGATAGCCGGCTTCCTCCAGCGTCGGGCGATCCGGCAGCAGGGCGCTGCGGGCGGGGCCGGTGGTGGCCAGCACGCGCACGAGACCACCGCGGGCCGAGGGCGTGGTGGTCGAGACTTCACCCATCACCACCTGGACATTGCCGGCAATGAGGTCGGGCACCGACTGGCTGCTGCCGCGATAGGGGACATGGGTGAAGCGGATGCCCGCGGCGGATTGGAACTGTTCGATGAGGAAATGCGTCGCACTCCCCTGGCCCGAGCTGCCGATGGTGAGCGTGCCCGGCGCGGCCTTGGCGGCGGCGACGAGGGCGGCGACATCGGCCCAGGGCGCATCGGCGCGGACCACGAGGGTAAGCGGGCTGCGGCTGAGCAGGGCGATGGGCGCGAGCTCGGTCTCGACATCGTAAGGCAGCTTGGCCTGCAGAACTGGGTTGACGGTGAGCGGGCCGTTGGAGCCGAGCAGCAGCGTATGGCCATCGGGCTTGGCCTTGGCCACCAGCTCCGCGCCGAGCGTGCCCCCGCCGCCAGCGCGGTTCTCAACGACGAAGGGCTGGATCAGCGCATCGGTCATGCGGGCAGCGATGAGCCGGCCCTGTATGTCGGACGACGTGCCGGCGGCATAGGGCACGATCAGGCGGAGCGAGCGTTCGGGAAAGCCCTGCGCCCAGGCGGGGGCAGCCAGCAGCGCGGGGGCGGCCAGCAGCGCGCGGCGGCGGATCACGTGCCGACTTTCAGCGTGCTGGTCAGCCCGCGCAGACAGGCAAGGATGGAGAGCGGCGTGATCTTACCGGTGCGCGGGTTCTCCTCGCTTGGCACGTTCTCGATGGTCATGGTCAGACGCGCAGCGGCGGCCTCGACGCGGATGGTGTGGCTGTTGCGGGTCACGGTGGGATCACCCCAGATCTCCACCATGGTGCGCTCCGGCCCGATGCCGGCCAGCGCCAGCGCGGCGGCCACGTTGACATTGGCGGGGAAGCCACGGGCGGCGTCGAAGGCATTGCCTTTGAAAACGATGGTCGGGGTGGTGATCGCCAGCACGTCGATTTTGTGCTCGGCCAGATAAGGTGCGCCTTCCAGGCCGCGCGGCGGCTTACGGGTCTCGATGGTGACGCTCTCGACCGTGCCCTCAGCAGCCGCGCGTACGGCATCAAGGCCGAGCAGCGCCCCGGTCGGGACGATGATGCGCGCACCAGTCTCCCGCGCCCGTTGCAAGAGGTGCATGCGTGGCAGCAACGCGCCGACCGAGGAAGGGACGAAGATGCGCCCCCGGCCGATGGCAGCCTCGGCGATCTGCTCGAACACCGCTGCGGGGGCGGCTTCGACGATAATGTCGGCGTGCTCTGCCAGGGCCGGCAGCGCGACCAGGGCGGGCGCCTCGCGGAAGCCGGCCAGGATACGGCGCGCCTTGTCCTGATCCCTGGCGGCAACGGCGGTCAGCCGCAGCCCCTCGACCCCGGCATCGAGCGCCCGCGCCAGGTGCGCCCCGATCGCCCCGAGCCCGCCGATCGCGACTGTCAGCGTGCGTGCCATGCCGAACCTCCTGAAAAACGTCCTGGTCTAAAGCATTCGTCAACCAGTCTCTGCGAAGAAGCAGAGGTCCGATAGCCGGCAAGATGCCGCGATACCGGGCTGTGATTCGACCGGCACTACCCCCTCCTCCGGTCGGCTCCAAGCGGACGCCACGCCATCTCTCCCGGCGTGGCGTCCTGCCAGGGCTCAGACGACCGGGCTGCGACCACCATCCACGTTAATCGCCGTACCGGCGATGTAGCCGCCCTGTTCGCTGCTGAGGAACAATGCCATGGCGGCGAACTCCTCCGCCTTGCCATAGCGGCCGAGCGGCAGGCCGGCACCGGCCTTGGCCAGCCACTCCTCGTAGCTTTCGTTCACCTTGCTGGCGGCCCAGCGACGGCGATGCTGGTCGCTGTCGATCAGCCCGACCAGCATGGCATTGACCAGGATGCCATGCCTGGCGCCCTCATTCGCCTGCACCTTGGTCAGCGCCATGCCGGCAGCACGGGAGACGGCGGTCGGCGCGCCTTCGGCCGGCGGCGCCTTGGCGCCGGTGTTCAGCACGTTGATGATGCGGCCCCATTTCCGTGCCGCCATTCCCGGCCAGACCAACCGACCAAGCCGGATCGCCGCAAAGAGCTTGAGATCGAGGTCGTTCTGCCAGAGCGCATCGCTAACCTCGAGGAAGGGACCGCGCTGGCTAGTGCCGGCATTGTTGATCAGGATATCCACCTGCCCAAGCTTCATTTCGGCCTGCTTGAAGGTGGCCTCGCAGCCCTCGGCCGTCGCAATATCGGCCGCGATGGCGGCGATTTTCGCGCCCGGCGCGATCTGGCGCAGTTCAGCTTCGGCGGTCGCCAGCGCCTCTCCACCACGGGCGACGATCGCCACATTGCCGCCCGCGCGCGCGAAGACCTTTGCCATCGCAAGCCCAAGGCCCTTCGAGCCGCCGGTGATCAGCGCACCGCGGCCTTTGATATTGATATCCATGAATCTCTCCCCTGCGTGGTCGGCGGGGAGGCTAGCCCGCCCGGCAACTTCGGCAAGCGGGGGGGGGTGGGGCGACCAACGGGACTCGAACCCGCGACATCCAAGACCACAACCTGGCGCTCTACCATCTGAGCTATGGCCGCCACGCACGCCGGCGGCCGGAATACGGCTAGCGGCCGGGGGCCGTCAACTACCGGGCGCCGCGTTCGGCCAGCCAGCGGCCGATCCGCGCCAGCGCCTCATCCAGCACCGCCTCCCCTTTGCAGAAGGCAAAGCGGGCGTAGTGGCTGGGCGCATCGGTCGAGGCATAAAAGGCGGTGACCGGAATGGCCGTGACTTTCGCCTCCGTGGTCAGGGTGCGGCAGAAGGCAACATCATCGCCGTTGAAGCCGAGCGGGCGGAAATCGGTGGTGATGAAATAGCTACCGCGCGAGGGGAGCACGCCGAAGCCGAGATCGGCGAGACCCTTGGCAAGCCGATCTCGCTTGGCCTGCAGCGACGTGCCGATCGCGGCGAAATAAGCATCGTCCTTGAGCAGCCCCACGGCAACACCGCGCTGCAGGTTGGGCGGCGTCGTGAAGGTCAGGTTCTGGTGTGCCTTGGCGACATTGGCCGAAAGCGTGCGATCGCAGGTGATGTAGCCGATCTTCCAGCCGGTCAGGCTGAAGGTCTTGCCAGCGGAGCCAACGCGCATGCAGCGTTGCCGCATGCCCGGCAGGGTCATTAGCGGGATGTGCCGGGCGCCGTCAAAAGTCAGGTGCTCATACACCTCATCGCAGATCGCGTAGCAGTCGTGCCGCGCGATCAAACCGGCAAGGAATTCGAGTTCCTCGGCGGTGAAGACCTTGCCGGTCGGGTTCATCGGTGTGTTGAACAGGATCGCCTTGGTCTTCGGGCCGAAGGCGGCGGCCAGTTCGGCGCGCGGCAGAGCCCAGTCGGGCGGCGTCAGGCGGACCAGCTTCGGCACCGCCCCCAGCAGCTTCACCACGGGCAGATAAGTGTCATAGAGCGGCTCGATCAGCACGCACTCATCGCCCGGGTTCAGCACCGCCATCAGGCAAGCAGTGATCGCCTCCGTTGCGCCCGAGGTGACCAGGACCTCGTCCTTCGGATCGATGGTCAGACCATAGAAGCGCTGATTGTGCTGGGCGACGGCAGCGCGCAACTCTGGCACACCGCTCAGCGGCGGGTACTGGTTGCGACCATCAAACAGGGCGTCGGCGGCGGCCTTCAGCACATCCTCGGGCCCGTCATAGTCAGGGAAACCCTGGCCGAGATTGATCGCGCCATGCTCCAGGGCAAGCGCGCTCATCACTGTGAAGATCGTGGTCCCGGTCGCCGACAGTAGATCGTTCTGCGGCTTCATGGCGCGTATCCCCATTCATTCAAATACACAAAGGCCTAGCTGTTCTAACGGGAAGGCACGGGGCGCACCATGGGGCGGAGCCTCTGGACCCCTGCCAGGTATTTGGGCAGACTGCCCAGGTGACAGGCGCGGGTTTGGTCATGGCCGGCGAAAACCGCGCGGGACGGTGATTGTTGTCATGGCACGGCCTATGCAACACCGCTCGCAACCGGTTCAGCCTTCTCATCGGCGAGCCTGTGACGTGCTTTTTGGATCGCCGAGGCATTGGGTGTTGACGGTCTGACCGCCCATTATGGGCGTCTAGATGGGGGGAACCAGGATGCTTCTGATCCGCAACAGATGCGATAACGCGAAGCGGGCGCCATGAAAAAAATCGAGGCCATCATCAAGCCCTTCAAGCTCGACGAGGTGAAGGATGCGCTGCACGAGATCGGGCTGCAGGGTCTGACCGTTGTCGAAGCCAAAGGCTTCGGCCGGCAGAAGGGCCATACTGAGCTCTACCGCGGCGCGGAATACGTGGTCGATTTCCTACCCAAGGTGAAAATCGAGGTCGTCTGCACCGACGATCTCGCGGAGCGCGCCATCGAAGCGATACAGCAGGCCGCCCGGACGGGGCGGATCGGCGACGGTAAGATTTTCGTCTCGGACGTCCAGGAGGTGATCCGCATCCGGACCGGCGAGCGCGGCGAAGACGCCGTGTGAGGCCCCCGCCGGAGGGGGTAGGACAGCCCGCTCCGGTCATGCTAGACCGCCGCCCGCCGGCCGTGGGGTCGGGATGTTTTTCGGGGCGCGGCGAGGCTGGCGCCGGACGGGATAACGGCAGCGCCGCCGCCTGGCGGCCGCAAGGCAAGCAGGGGTAACAGAGGCATGGTTGACAAGGCAGGCGTCTCTAAGGTCATGGAAATGATCAAGGAGCACAGCGTCGAATACGTGGATTTCCGCTTCACGGATCCCAAGGGGAAGTGGCAGCACACGGCGCAGCACGTCTCGACGGTCGATGAAGACACCTTCACCGATGGCATCATGTTCGATGGCTCCTCCATCGCCGGCTGGAAGGCGATCAACGAGTCCGACATGATCCTGATGCCGGACACTGCCAATGCCTGCATGGACCCCTTCTCGGCCAAGCCGCAGTTGATCCTGTTCTGCGACATCATCGAGCCGTCGACCGGCCAGATGTATTCGCGCGACCCGCGCTCCACCGCCAAGCGCGCCGAGGCGTATCTGAAGTCGACCGGCATCGGTGACACCGCCTTCTTCGGCCCAGAGGCAGAGTTCTTTGTCTTCGATTCCGCCAAGTTCGGCACCGGCGGCAACTTCGCCCATTACAGCCTCGACAGCATCGAGGGGCCAGGCGCCAACATGAAGGATTACCCGGAAGGCAATATGGGCCACCGCCCAGGCTTGAAGGGCGGCTATTTCCCGGTCAACCCGGTCGACAGCGAAGTCGATCTGCGCGCCGAGATGCTGTCGACGATGATCGAGATGGGCGTGCCCGGCGAGAAGCACCATCACGAAGTGGCGCAGTCGCAGCACGAGCTCGGCACCAAGTTCGGGCCGCTGGTGCAGCAGGCCGACTTCATGCAGATCTACAAATACGTCATCCACAACGTGGCGCACAGCTACGGCAAGACCGCGACCTTCATGCCGAAGCCGATCTACGGCGATAACGGCTCGGGCATGCACGTTCACCAGTCCATCTGGAAGGGTGGCAAGCCGGTCTTCGCCGGCAATGCCTATGCCGACCTCAGCGAGACCGCGCTCTATTACATCGGCGGCATCATCAA
>CAITYE010000002.1 GCA_903896535.1 uncultured Paracraurococcus sp. | reverse complement strand
CCGAATCTCTGGAGCGTGCTGGGCGGTCCGCATGGCCATGCCGCCGGCTTCAACTATTCAGACGCCTTGAAGGGCAAGCAGGGTCCCTGGACCTATGAAGGTCTGAACGCCTGGCTGGCCAAGCCCGCCGCCTACGCGCCCGGCACCCGGATGGCCTATGCGGGCCTGCCCAGTGTGCAGCAGCGGGCCGAGATTATCGCCTATATCCGCACCCTCTCGGCGACCCCGATCGCGCTGCCAGCCGCCGTGGCCGCGGTCGTGGCCCCGGCTGCCGCTGCGGCGACCCCCGCTGCCGCCGCTCCCGCTGCGGCTGCAGCCAACGGCCCGACCGCGCCGATCTTCGCCGATCTGCCGGATATCAAGGGCCTGCTCGCCAGCGCCGATCCTGAGAACGGCAAGGCGAAGTTCACCCAGCAATGCGGCATCTGCCACACCCCGAACGAGGGTGGGCGCAACGGTGTCGGCCCCAATCTGTGGAACGTCGTCGGGCGCAACCACGCGGCGACCGAAGGGTTCAACTACTCGGCCGCGAACAAGGCGCTGGCCGACCACCCCTGGACCTATGCCGAGCTCAACAAGTGGATCTACAAGCCGACCGTCTACATGCCGGGGACGCGCATGGTTTTCGCGGGCGTCGCCGATAACAAGACCCGGGCGGATATCATCGCCTATCTGCGGACGCTCTCGAACAGCCCGCAACCGCTACCCTGAGGGGTCGAGACGGGCCTGATTCCACGCTCAATCAGGCCCATTGAAAAAGGTTACAGGGCCTCCATATACTGGAGGGAATGGGGCTGCCTGATGCAGACCCGAATCGGAGGTTTTGGAGACACCCAATGGCCATGCAACCTGACTACCGCCCCTCGATGGGCGCGGCCGGCTGGGGCCGGCCGGCGGCGAGTGCTGCCGATTACGATGCCGGTTTGCGCGCTTACATGCTGCGCATCTTCAACTGGATGGCGTCCGGCTTGCTGCTGACGGGCATCGTCGCCTTCGCGGTGGCGAATGTCCCGGCGGTGCAGGAGTTATTCTACACGGCGATGCGCGCCCCGGGCGGCCGCGTCGTGATGCAGCCGACCATCCTGTTCTGGGTCGCCACCTTCTCGCCGCTCGCCTTCATGTTGGTCTTGAGCTTCGGCTACCAGCGCATGAGCAAGACGACGGTCCAGGCGCTGTTCTGGCTGTTCTGCGTCTGCATGGGCGCCAGCCTGTCCAACCTCGCCTTCCGCTACACCGGCGCTTCCATCGGTCGGGCCTTCTTCTGTTCGGCGGCGATGTTCGCGGGCATGGCGCTTTACGGCTACACCACCAAGGCCGACCTGACCCGCATGGGTAGCTTCATGATGATGGGTCTGATCGGCATCCTGATCGCCGGCCTGGTCAACATCTTCATGCAGAGCTCGGCGCTGCAGTTCGCCATCAGCGCGATCGGCGTGGTCGTCTTCGCTGGCCTCACCGCCTGGGACGTGCAGCGGATCAAGGGCGACTACGGCGCCTATGCCTCGCAGATGGGCCTTGAGGAAGCTGGCAAGCAGAGCGTCTATGACGCGCTCGGCCTCTACCTGAACTTCATCAACATGTTCCAGTCGCTGCTGGGCCTCTTCGGCATCCGCACCGGCGACGAATAACCCGCCCGCACGGCGGCATTTCGGGCCCCGGGGAGAACTCCCCGGGGCTTTTTTTTCGTCTATGGTCGACCCAGCGAGAGCAGCCTCCGTTCAGACGATTCCGGCTGAACGGATATTGTTCTAAGGGACCGTCCAGAAGGGGACCGTCCAGGCATGCCAGGCACGCATCGGCACGACCGACCCGAACCGTCCCACGAACACGGCCACACGCATGGCGCGGGCGGTCACAGCCATGGCCCGGCCCCCGCCGAGCAAGGCTTCCTCCCCGCCACGCTGCTGAACTTGGGCTTCGCGCTGGCCGAGGGGGTAGCCGGCCTGCTTGGCGGCTCGCTCGCCCTCATTGCCGATGCCGGACATAATCTCTCGGATGTGCTCGGGCTGCTCGTCGCCTGGGGTGCGGTGCGCCTCTCCCGGCGGGCGCCCGCGGGTCGGCGCACTTACGGCTTTCACCGCGCCAGCATCCTTGCTGCCCTCGGCAATGCCGTGCTGCTGCTGCTGGTGACCGGCGGGATCGCGCTGGAAAGCCTGCAACGCTTCGGCGCGCCGCATCCCGTGCCCACCGGGCTGATGTTCTGGGTGGCGCTCCTCGGGATCGGGGTGAATGCCGGGACCGCGCTGTTTTTCGTGCGCGGTGGCGACGTGAACCGGCGCGCCGCCTTCCTGCATCTCGCCGCCGATGCCGGCGTCTCGGCGGGCGTCGTCGCTGGGGCGGTATTGATCGGCTGGACCGGCTGGAGCTGGGTTGACCCCGCGCTCGGCTTGGCGATCGGGACGGTGATCCTCGCCGGCACCTGGGGT
>CAITYE010000001.1 GCA_903896535.1 uncultured Paracraurococcus sp. | reverse complement strand
CCGGCGCCGCGGCCAGCGACACCCGCCGCCACACCGCCCACCCCCGCCGCAGCGCCCACGATGGCCGCCGCGCGCCAGGGCGTGGCTGATACGCTGGCCAGCCTGCCACGGGTGCCGGTCACCTCGGACATCAATGGGCGCGGCATGCCGGCGACGCCGGCCTCGGCGGGCGGGGTGAAGGTGATGGATGCGGAGAATTTCGCCCTCACCCTCGGCGGCACCATGAAGCTGACCAGCTTCTATTCGGCACCCCGCCCCTATGGCGTCGGCACCGCCTTTTTCCTGGTCGGCCGCGACACCCGTTCGGGCGAAGTCCAGTACAACCTCACCGCGCGCTACGGCAATCTGACCATGGCGATCGATGGGCCGCAGGTGGGCGGCTATCGCACCGGCGGTTATTTCCTCGCCGGCTTCATGCAGGAGCCGTCGATCTCCGGTGAATACGGTTTCACCCCAGCGGTCATGTACGCCTATGCGGATAACGACCGTTGGCGCTTCGTCGCCGGCCGGGCGCTGGAGACCTTCAGCCCGCGCACGCCGACCATGGTCGATTCCTTCGGCATCCTTGGCGCCGCCGGCAATCCGGGCAACTCCTTCCGCGCCCAGTTGAAGGCTGGGCATACCGCACCGCTGGGCGAAGAGACGAAGCTGCTGACCGAGGCGGCGATCAGCGAACCGATCTCACGCGCACTGACACCGCAGGGCAGCTATTCGACGCTCACCGAGAATAACGGTATCCCGAATTTCGAGGGCCGGGTGCTGCTGAGCCATGGTGCGCCGCCACCCGAGGCGCCGCTGCAGCGCTCCGCCTTCGAGATCGGCGCCTCCGGCATTTATGGCGAGATCCGTCAGCGCGCCTCGGCGCCCGGGCTTTTACCGCCAGTCACCCATGTCTGGGGCGGCAGCGTCGATGCCGGCATTCGGCTCGGCCCACGGTTCGGGCTTTCGGGGGAGATCTATGTCGGGCAGTCGCTCGGCAACTATCTCGGCACCATCACCCAGACGGTGAACACGCAGACCTTCGGCGCCTTGCAAAGCCAGGGCGGCTGGGTGGAGGCCGCCTATTACTGGTCACGCGCCCTGCGCAGCCATGTCGGGTTCGGCCAGGACACGGTCCGCCGAACGGAGCTGGCGCCAGGCCAGATCCGCTACAACGAAGCCTTCTTCGCCAATACCTTCTGGGCGCCCGTCCCCTTCTGGGACCTCGGGCTGGAGTTCACCTGGCGCCGCACCGCGGGCATCGGCTACCTGACGAATTCAGGGCCCGCACTGATGGCGACCTCCGCCTTCCGGTTCTAGAGCGCGATGCGTTGAGGCGGAATCGCCGAAGGCGCTGAATCGCCCGATCCAACACATGCTAGAGCATGCTGCGTGAACGTATTTGAACGCAGCATGCTCTAGGAGCGGTCGCGTTCAGGCGCGACGCTGCTCAGCCGAGGCCGAGCAATTCCACATCGAAGACCAGCGTGGCGTTCGGCGGAATGACGCCGCCGGCACCCCGCGCGCCGTAGCCGAGCTCGGGCGGGATGGTCAGGCGACGCTGGCCGCCGATCTTCATGCCGGCCACGCCCTGGTCCCAGCCCTGGATCACATGCCCGGCGCCGAGCGGGAAGCTGAAAGGGTCCCCGCGGTCGCGGGAGCTGTCGAATTTCCGGCCCTTGGCCTCCGGCGCCGCCGGGTCATGCAGCCAGCCGGTATAGTGGACGCTGACGGTCTGGCCGGCCGTGGCGGTGGCGCCGCTGCCTTCAGCGATATCTTCGATCTTCATGGTGGTTCCTTTCCCGGCTCAGCAATCAAGCACAAGGTTGCCCATGTAGCGCCCCGCCTCCACCGCGTCATGCGCCGCGCGGCATTCGGCCAGCGGCACCCGGGCGGCGATGGCGTGCTGGACGAGGCCAGCGCGCAGCCAGGTATCCAGCGCGCCGATGGCGGTGGCGCGCTGTGCCGCATTCAGCTCATAGACGATGAAAAAGCGCACGGCGATGCCGCGCACGATGGACGGGCCGAAGACGAAGCCCGCTTCCGGCGTGTTGGAGCCATAGGCAGCGCAGAGCCCGCCCGGGGCCAGCAGCTGCGGCAGCAGCTTGGCATGGCCGCCGACATCGAGATCGACCATCCGGTCGACGCCCTGCCCGCCGGTTGCCGCCAGCACCCGTTCCGCCACATCCTCGCTGCGGTAGTTGATGGCGAGATCGGCGCCGGCGTTCAGCGCGTGCGCGGCCTTGGCCTCCGAACTGATCGTGGTGAGGATGCGGCTGGCGCCGAGCAGGCGGGCGAACTGGACGGCGTAATGCCCGACCGCGCCGGCCCCGCCGGTGACGAGCACGCTCTGCCCGGCGACGCCGCCATCGGTCAGCAGCGCATGCAGCGCGGTCAGCGCGGGGATGCCGAGGCAGGCGCCGGCCTCAAAGCTGGTAATGGCCGGCAGCGGCACCGCCTGGATCGCCGGCAGGGCGATGTATTCGGCCGCCGTCCCGAAGGGCCGCTTCCACTGCCCGTTCCAGATCCAGACGCGCTGGCCGATGCGGGCGCGGTCCACCCCCTCACCCACCGCCTCGATCGTGCCGGCGCCGTCGCTATGGGGCGTGACGCGGGGGAAGGGCATGCCGCGGCTGCCGCGGCGGGACTTCCAGTCCGAAGGGTTCACGCCAGAGGTGGCGAGGCGGACCAGCACCTCCCCCACGCCAGGGTTGGGGGTGGGCAGGTCGCCATACTGCAGGACGCTGCTATCGCCGTTCTTGTCGTACCAGATGGCTTTCATGGGCTCTCTCCCTCGGTCACGGCCACTTCGCCGTGGGCGGCAAGGACATCAGGATGGCGTCCACATTGCCGCCGGTCTTCAGGCCGAACAGCGTGCCGCGGTCGTGCAGCAGGTTGAACTCCACATAGCGGCCGCGGCGGACCAGCTGGTGTTCGCGTTCCGCCTCGGTCCAGGGTTCATGCATGCGCTGGGCGATGATGGCGGGGTAGCTTTCCAGGAAGGCGCGGCCAACATCCTGGACGAAGCCGAAATCCGCCTCGATCCCATGCCCGGGCGTGCGGTCCCCCAGCCAGTCGAAGAAAATGCCGCCCAGGCCGCGCGTCTCCCCCCGGTGGGGCAGGTGGAAATACTCGTCGCACCACTGCTTGAAGCGCGGGTAGTAGCCGGGGTCGGCCTTGTCGCAGGCGGCCTGGAAGGCGGCGTGGAAGCGGGCGGCGTCGGCCTTGGATTCCGGCGCCTCCAGCGGCATGGGCGTGATATCGCCGCCGCCGCCGAACCAGGCGCGCGTGGTGCACAGGAAGCGGGTGTTGAAATGCACCGCCGGCACGCGCGGGCTTTGCAGATGGGCCACCAGGGAGATGCCGGTGGCGAAGAAGCGGGGATCGGCCTCCGCCCCCGGGATCTGCTTGCGGAAATCGGGGGAGAACTCGCCATGCACGGTAGAGACGTTAACGCCAACCTTCTCGAACACCCGGCCGCGCATCAGGGAGATGACCCCGCCGCCGCCTTCGGGGCGTTGCCAGGCGGTGCGTTCGAATCGGCCGGGCGGCAGCGCGGCCTGCGGGCCACTGGCCAGCTGATCCTCCAGCGACTCGAAGGTGGCGCAGATACGGTCGCGCAATTCCTCGAACCAGGCGCGGGCGCGGGGGGCCATGGGGTGCCCCGCCGGGCCCTCGATGGGCGCTTTCGTCTCGGACATATGTGCCTCCCTATTTTTCTGGCCCGGTCGGGCCGCCCGGCGGATTGCAACCCCGGGGCGGCACCCTTTATATGCGCTGCAGCGTGCGAGGAAAGCGTGGGACGGCATGAGCGTTCCTGGCTATCTCGCCTGCGACAAGATGACGTGGCTTTCGGCGCCCCTCCGGGCGGTCTGAGCCAATAGCAAGGACGGTGTGTCATGGCCGATACGGTGGCTCAGGTGGCGGCAGCTTCTGGTGAAACTCGCCGGGATTTCCTCAACCTGGTGACGGCCTCCTTCGTTGGGGTCGGGGTTGGCGCGATCGCTTGGCCCTTCATCGCTTCGATGAATCCGGCCAAGGACGTGCTGGCGCTATCCACGACGGACGTGGATATCGGGCCGATCGCCAATGGTTCGGCCATTACCGTCATGTGGCAGGGCAAGCCGATCTTCGTGCGCAACCGCACAACGAAGGAGATCGAGGAGGCGCGCAGCGCGCCGCTGGCCGATATGCGCGACCCGCAGACCGATCAGTCGCGGGTGAAGCCCGGCAAGGACAACTGGCTGGTGGTGGTCGGCATCTGTACCCATCTGGGCTGTGTGCCGCTCGGCCAGAAACCCACTGATCCGCGCGGCGATTACGGTGGCTGGTTCTGCCCCTGCCATGGCAGCCACTACGATACCTCCGGACGCATCCGGAAAGGGCCGGCGCCACTCGATCTGGCGATACCGCCCTATGCCTTCACCAACGACAAGCAGATCAAGATCGGCTGAGGAAAGAGACATGGCAAGCGGTCTCCACAAGAGCGACATCGCCAACCCGGTCCTGAACTGGATCGACCAGCGGCTGCCGGTCTTCACCATGATGCAGAAGGAGTACGGGACCTTCCCGACTCCCCGGAATTTCAACTATTTCTGGAACTTCGGCGCCCTCGCCATGATCAACCTACTGATCATGATCGCGACCGGCATTTTCCTGTCGATGCACTACACCGCGAACACCGCCCTGGCCTTTGATTCGGTCGAGCGGATTATGCGCGATGTGAATTTCGGCTGGCTGCTGCGGTATGTGCATGCCAACGGCGCCTCGATGTTCTTCATCGTGGTCTACATCCACATCTGGCGCGGGCTGTATTACGGTTCCTACAAGAAGCCGCGTGAGCTGCTGTGGATGCTGGGCGTGACCATCTTCTTGCTGATGATGGCAACGGCCTTCATGGGCTACGTGCTGCCCTGGGGCCAGATGTCCTTCTGGGGCGCCACGGTTATCACCAACCTCTTTTCCGCCTTCCCGATCGTTGGCGAGCACATCGTGACCTGGCTGTGGGGCGGCTTCTCGGTTGATAACGCGACGCTGAACCGCTTCTTCAGCCTGCACTACCTGTTGCCCTTCGTGATCTTCGGCGTGGTCTTCCTCCATGTTGCGGCGCTGCACATCACCGGGTCGAACAACCCGTTGGGGATCGAGCCGAAAGGGCCGCAGGACACCCTGCCCTTCCATCCCTACTACACGGCCAAGGACAGCGTCGGGATGGTGGTCTATTTCGCCGTATTCGCGGCGTTGGTGTTCTTTTTCCCGAACATGCTGGGCCACCCGGATAACTACATCCCAGCCAACCCGCTGGTGACGCCCGCGCATATCGTGCCGGAATGGTACTTCCTGCCCTTCTACGCGATCCTGCGCGCGGTGCCGGACAAGCTGGGCGGCGTG